>JAZKGN010000025.1:0-6348 GCA_040385945.1 Bacteroidota bacterium | reverse complement strand
CGACAAAATGAGCACAAAATTTACTGAATATAAAGGACTTGACTTGCCTACTGTTGCATCAGAAGTACTTGATTTTTGGAAAAAAAACCACATATTTGAACAAAGCGTAACTTCCCGTGAAGGAAACCAACCCTTTGTATTTTTTGAAGGGCCACCATCAGCCAATGGTTTACCCGGAATTCACCACGTAATGGCACGTGCAATTAAAGATATTTTTTGTCGCTATAAAACCCAAAAAGGATTTCAAGTAAAACGAAAAGCAGGATGGGATACGCACGGTTTGCCGGTAGAACTTGGAACTGAAGCAGCACTCGGAATCACAAAAGAAGATATCGGAAAAACCATTTCTGTAGAAGAATACAACGAAGCGTGTAAAAAAACCGTGATGCGTTACACGGATGTGTGGAACGACCTTACCGAAAAAATGGGCTATTGGGTCGATATGGAAGATCCCTACGTAACCTACAAATCCAAATACATGGAAAGTGTTTGGTGGTTGCTAAAACAAATTTACAACAAAGACTTACTATACAAAGGTTACACCATCCAACCGTATTCGCCAAAAGCCGGAACCGGATTGTCTTCTCACGAAGTAAACCAACCTGGAAGTTACCGTGATGTAACTGATACGACTGTGGTGGCTCAATTCAAAACAAAACAAGAAACATTACCAGCCTTTTTACAGAATTTTGGAGAGGTTCATATTTTGGCTTGGACGACCACTCCGTGGACATTGCCTTCAAATACAGCATTGACAGTCGGGCCAAAAATTGATTATGTTTTAGTTGAAACATTCAATCAATACACATTCCTTCCTGTAAAAGTAATCTTGGCTAAAAACTTGGTCGGAAAACAATTCGGAAAAGGATTTTTTGCAAGTACAGAAGCCTCTGATTTTGAAAATTTCAAGGATGGCGATAAAACCATTCCGTTCAGAATTCTAACCGAATGCAAAGGAAAAGATTTGGTCGGAATTCGTTACGAGCAATTAATGCCATTAACATTACCGTATCAAAATCCGGAAAATGCGTTCCGAGTAATTTCGGGTGATTTTGTGACTACTGAAGACGGAACCGGAATAGTACACACGGCGCCAACTTTCGGAGCTGATGATGCTAAAGTAGCCAAAGAAGCCAAGCCAGAAGTACCGCCAATGTTAGTGCTTGACGCGAATGGAAATCCAGTCCCATTGGTTGATTTGCAAGGTAAATTCATTCAAGGTTTGGGTGATTTGTCTGGAAAATATGTCAAAAACGAATACTATGATGCTGGCAAAGCACCAGAACGTTCTGCCGATGTAGAAATTGCCATTCAGTTAAAAGAAGAAAACAAAGCCTTCAAAGTAGAAAAATACGTTCACAGTTACCCACACAGTTGGAGAACCGATGAACCACTTTTATATTATCCGTTAGATTCTTGGTTCATCAAAGTAACCGAAATCAAAGACCGCATGTTCGACTTGAACGAAACCATCAACTGGAAACCAAAAGCTACAGGAGAAGGGCGTTTCGGTAATTGGCTAAAAAATGCCAACGATTGGAATTTATCGCGTTCAAGATATTGGGGAATTCCATTACCGATCTGGAGAACCGAAGACGGAACCGAAGAAGTGTTGATTGGCTCAGTCGAAGAATTGTACAACGAAATTGAAAAAGCGATTGCAGCTGGTGTTCAAAAAGAAAATCTGTTCAAAGGATTTGAAATCGGAAACATGAGCGAAGCCAATTACGACTTGGTTGATTTGCATAAAAATGTTGTGGATGCTATTACGTTGCTTTCTCCATCTGGCAAACCGATGAAACGCGAAAGTGATTTGATTGATGTTTGGTTCGATAGTGGCGCCATGCCTTATGCACAATGGCATTACCCATTTGAAAACAGAGATAAAATCGACGAGAATAAAGATTTTCCAGCCGATTTTATCGCTGAAGGTGTCGATCAAACTCGCGGTTGGTTTTATACCTTACACGCTATCGGAACTTTGGTTTTTGATAAAATAGCCTATAAAAACGTCGTATCTAATGGTTTGGTTTTGGATAAAAACGGACAAAAAATGTCGAAACGTTTGGGTAATGCAACCGATCCGTTCGAAACGATAAAAGAATACGGCCCAGATGCCACGCGTTGGTACATGATTTCCAATGCGAATCCGTGGGACAACTTAAAGTTTGACATTGAAGGAATTGCTGAGGTGCGACGCAAGTTTTTCGGAACGTTATACAACACGTATTCGTTCTTCAGTTTGTATGCCAACATCGATAATTTTAATTATTCGGAAGCGGAAATTCCGTTGAACGAAAGACCTGAAATTGACCGTTGGATTTTATCCGAATTGCACACCTTAATACAAGTAGTGGATGAAGCTTATGCTGATTACGAACCTACAAAAGCCGCTCGAGCGATATCCGATTTTGTTCAGGAAAACTTGAGTAATTGGTACGTTCGTTTGTGTCGACGCAGATTCTGGAAAGGCGAATACGGAACGGATAAAATCGCAGCGTATCAAACATTGTACACTTGTTTGCTAACGGTAGCCAAATTATCGGCGCCAATCGCTCCATTTTTTATGGATAAATTATATACCGATTTGGTAAATGCTACTGGAAGCGAGGAATTTACTAGTGTTCACTTGGCAAAATTCCCTGTTTCGGTTGAAAACTTTGTTGATAAATCGTTAGAGAGTAAAATGATGAAAGCGCAAACGGTTTCGTCACTCGTTTTATCACTCCGAAAAAAGGAAATGATCAAAGTGCGTCAACCGTTGCAAAAGGTTATGATTCCTATACTTGACGAGAAACAACGTGCTGAAATCGAGGCAGTTTCTGACCTAATAAAAGCCGAAGTAAACGTGAAAGAAATCGAACTTTTAGACGATGCTTCAGGTGTTTTAGTCAAGCAAATTAAACCTAATTTTAAGGCATTGGGACCTCGTTTTGGAAAAGATATGGGATTGATTGCCAAAGAGATACAAAATTTTTCAGTAGAGCAAATCAACGAAATTGACAGCAAAGGAAGTCTAACGCTTGATATCTCAGGAAAAAGTATAATTTTATCATCCGAAGATGTTGAAATTGTTTCTCAAGACATACCAGGTTGGTTGGTTGCGAGTGCGAATGGAATTACGGTGGCGTTGGATATTACTTTAACACCCGAATTGAAAAACGAAGGAATTGCTCGAGAAGTAGTCAACCGAATTCAAAACATACGGAAAGACAGTGGTTTTGAAGTCACCGACAAAATCAAAGTGGTAATTCAAAAAAATGAACTATTAGAAACAGCCGTTATGTCTAATATTTCGTATATCCAATCGGAAACCTTAACAGACAGTTTGGTTTTTGAGGAAAATGTAAGTAATGGCACAGAAATAGAATTTGACGACATCAAAACAAAAATATTAATCTCAAAATAGAATAAAGATGGTAGATGAAAAAACGAGATACTCAGACGCAGATTTAGCAGAGTTCAAAGAAATTATATTAAGTAAAATTGAGAAAGCACAAATCGATTTAGAATTGATAAAAAGTGCCTATATGAATGACTTAAACAATGGTACTGATGATACTTCACCAACGTTCAAAGCCTTTGAAGAAGGAAGCGAAACGATGAGTAAAGAAGCCAATTCACAGTTGGCCATTCGTCAGGAAAAGTTCATTCGCGATTTAAAAAACGCACTCTTCCGTGTAGAAAATAAAACCTATGGCATGTGCAAAGTAACTGGAAAATTAATCAGCAAAGAAAGACTGAAAATTGTTCCGCATGCTACGATGAGTATTGAAGCAAAAAACATGCAACGATAACTTATTCCGTTACACTATATTTAACGCTCCTTTTGGAGCGTTTTTTTTAAAATAATACTATTTTTGCACCCCTTGAAGGGTCAGCCGAACTGGCGAAGCAAACAGAACACAGTTAAATTAGAAAAAATGAAACTCAGGCATGCTGCATTTTTAATATTCCTCATCTTACTTATTGATCAATTTTCAAAAGTATATGTAAAAACGAATTTCGTCTTAGATGAAAGAGTTGACATTTTTTCGTGGTTTAAATTACTTTTTATAGAAAATGAAGGAATGGCTTGGGGAGCTGTTATTCCTGGAGAATACGGAAAACTTATTCTAACAGTATTCCGAATTTTAGCCGTTTGCGGAATAGGTTATTGGCTTTATGATTCAATACAAAAAGAACGTTCGAATTTTTTAATTACCGCTATTGCCCTGATCTTTGCAGGTGCTTTAGGTAATATTATTGATTCGATTTTTTATGGTGTTCTTTTTAACCATAGCAACTATCAATTGGCAACTTTATTTTCGGACGAACCTTATGGCACTTTGTTTCACGGTAAAGTAGTCGACATGTTTTATTTTCCTATTTGGGAAGGAAAACTACCAGAGTGGTTACCGATTTGGGGTGGACAAGATTTTCGCTTCTTTAATGCTATTTTCAATGTGGCTGATATTGCTATTTCAACTGGAGTGGGAATATTAATTGTCTTTAACAAAAGAGCTTTCACGTTACCAAAGCACAGTATTTCTAGAATATTTCACGATAAGTTAGATTAAAACCGATAGGTTTTTTCTGGTGTCACACAGTAATCCAAACGGATATCTGTTTCTAATACATCCAAAATGACTTCTTCTGGTTCAAAAAATGACAAGCCTATTTTTAGGGTTTCAGGCTTACATTCGGATAAGAAAATATCATAAAATCCTTTTCCGTAGCCAACGCGATGTCCTTTTTTATCGTACGCCAAAAGCGGAACAAAAACCACTTCAATTTTATCAGTTGGGACTTCCAATCCATTTGTGGGTTCAGGAATATCGTATGCATTTATGGCAAATTTGGTATTGTCTGTAAGTAAAAAATGCGTCATTTTTCGACTTTCAAAATCATTTTTGGAAACCACAATTTCTTTGTCTTTTCCAGCTAAAATTTGAAGGATAAATTCAGTATCAATTTCCTTATGTTTTTCAATGGACAAAAACAAATGAAAATACGTCTTGTGCCATATATCCAACGACAATAATTGGTTGGCAATTGCCAAACTTTTAGCTTCCATTTCTGCGTCCGAAAGTGCTTGTCGTAGTGCTTTATATTTTTTTCGTAAATCGGTTTTATCCATAAAGTAAAAGTAGAAAAATCGAATTTGTTTTATGTACTATTTTATAGTTAAATTTGTTTTCAATCAAATCTCAGAATGAACCTTCCATCTCTTGAAATCCAAATCCAAACCTTACCCAATAATCCGGGGGTGTATCAGTATTACGATAAGGAAGGAAAAATTCTCTACGTTGGGAAAGCCAAAAATCTAAAAAAACGCGTCAGTTCGTATTTTAATAAAATCCACGACAACGCAAAAACAAACGTTCTTGTTCGCAAAATAGTCGAGATAAAACACATTGTCGTTACATCGGAGCAAGATGCGCTTTTGCTCGAAAATAACTTAATAAAAAAACTTCAGCCGCGTTACAATGTGATGCTACGTGACGATAAAACGTATCCGTGGATTTGCATCAAAAAAGAACCTTTTTCGCGCATTTTCCCCACTCGAAAAATGATTAAAGACGGGTCTGAATATTTTGGTCCGTACACCAGTTTTAAAACCGTTCACACGATTATGGATTTGATTAAGGAATTGTATCCGTTGCGAACGTGCAGTTTCGATTTGAGTGATTCCAATATCAAAAACCACAAATACAAAGTGTGTTTAGAATTCCACATTGGCAATTGCAAAGGAGGTTGTGAAGGCTTTGAAACACTCGAAAATTACCAAAAACATGTCGATGCCATACGCGAAATTTTAAAAGGAAATTTCAAAGAAAGTGTCAAGCAATTCAAAGTTAAAATGCAGGAACTCGCTTCGACAATGCAATTCGAAGAAGCACAAATCATAAAAGAAAAATTAGAAGTACTTCAAAATTACCAGTCGCATTCAACCATTTTAAATCCGAAACTATCCAATATTGATGTGTTTTCTATTGTTTCCGATGAGACGATGGCGTATGTCAATTTTCTACAAATCGCACACGGAGCAATCATTCGTTCGTATACGTTAGAACTTAAGAAAAAATTGGATGAAACCGATGAAGAGTTGTTAGAGCTTGCTGTTGTGGAGCTTCGGGAGCGTTTTCATTTGACTTCCAAAGAAATTATTTTGCCTTTTGCTTTGGATTTTGGAGATAAAATTAAGATTACAGTGCCACAGTTGGGGGACAAAAAACAAATTCTAGAATTATCTGAAAGAAATGCCAAATACTATCGATTGGACCAATTAAAGCAAATTCAGATAGTCGATCCTGAGCGTCACACCAACCGAATTATGGCGCAAATGCAAAAGGATTTACGACTTTC
>JAZKGN010000024.1:0-6906 GCA_040385945.1 Bacteroidota bacterium | reverse complement strand
TGAACGCTTCACGAACGCCTTCATAACCATAAATCACACCACCTGTAGGAAAATCGGGTGCTTTTATATGGTTCATCAATTCGTCAATCTCAATTTCCTCATTGTCAATGTATGCCAATGTACCGTCGATAACTTCAGTTAAGTTATGCGGCGCCATGTTGGTTGCCATTCCGACTGCAATTCCAGATGCTCCGTTAATCAATAAATTAGGAACACGAGTTGGCATTACGGTTGGCTCGTATAAAGTATCGTCAAAGTTTAATTTAAAATCGACTGTTTCTTTGTCGATATCGGCCATAATGTCTTCTGACATTTTTTTCATTCTAGCTTCAGTATAACGCATGGCAGCTGGACTATCACCATCGACAGAACCAAAGTTACCTTGTCCGTCAATTAAAAGATAACGCAAACTCCATTCTTGTGCCATACGAACCATCGCATCATATACCGATGTATCACCGTGTGGATGGTACTTTCCTAAAACTTCTCCAACAATTCTTGCCGATTTTTTGTGGGCTTTATTTGAAAAAACTCCCAAATCATACATTCCGTAAAGTACTCTTCGGTGAACAGGCTTTAAACCGTCACGTACATCAGGCAATGCTCTTGATACAATAACAGACATCGAATAATCGATGTATGCTGATTTCATTTCGTCTTCTATGTTAATTGGGATTAACTTTTCTCCGTCAGACATATGCTTAAATTATTATAAATATTAGTTTAAATTTCAAAACGTGCAAGATACATCTTTTTGCTATTTTTAAAAGGATTTGCATAGTGTAATTTCAACGATTTATTAACAATATTGTGTGTTTAAATGGTTAATAAAAAGTGTCAGACACTGCTTTTATATATGACTATTTTTTTGTCAATTTACTGACAGCGTATTTTGTGAGGTATGATTTTTGTTTTAGCAAGAGATATTCACTAAATTTACAATTATAATATACTAAATATATGGATGATAATTTTTCGCCAAGAGTCAAAGATGTTATTACGTACAGTAAAGAGGAAGCCTTACGTTTAGGACACGATTTTATTGGAACTGAGCATCTTATGCTTGGTATTTTAAGGGATGGTAACGGGAAAGCAATTACAATTTTAAATAATCTATCCGTCGATTTAGATCATTTAAGAAAGAAAGTTGAGATACTAAGTCCGGCCAACCCTAATATTGACACCAATAACGAAAAGAAGAATTTACACTTAACCCGTCAAGCCGAAAGAGCGTTAAAAACCACTTTCCTTGAAGCTAAGGTATTCCAAAGTTCGTCGATAAGTACAGCACACTTGCTATTATGTATTCTAAGAAATGAAAACGACCCCACCACTAAATTACTCAATAAATTAAAAATTGATTATGATGTGGCTAAAGACCAATATATAAATATGACACCAAACGAAGATGATTTTTTAGAAAACTTGCCAAAAAACGAATCTTTCAATGAAGATTCAGGACAAGATGACAGTGCAAAAGAAGGTAACTTTAATAATCCAGCCAATAAATCAAATAAAAAATCGAAAACGCCAGTTTTGGATAATTTTGGACGTGATTTAACTGAAATGGCTGAAGAAGGAAAATTAGATCCTGTAGTCGGTCGTGAAAAAGAAATCGAAAGGGTTTCTCAAATTTTAAGCCGAAGAAAGAAAAATAATCCACTTTTAATAGGTGAACCTGGAGTTGGAAAATCAGCTATAGCTGAAGGTTTAGCATTGCGTATTATCCAAAAGAAAGTATCTCGAATCCTTTTCAACAAACGCGTTGTTACACTAGATTTAGCCAGCTTAGTTGCCGGAACAAAATACCGTGGGCAATTTGAAGAGCGAATGAAAGCCGTGATGAACGAACTCGAAAAGAACGACGATATCATTCTTTTTATTGACGAAATCCATACCATTGTTGGTGCTGGTGGCGCAACAGGTTCGCTTGATGCTTCCAACATGTTCAAACCTGCTTTAGCGAGAGGTGAAATACAATGTATTGGTGCTACAACTTTGGATGAATACCGTCAATATATTGAAAAAGATGGAGCGTTGGAAAGACGTTTTCAAAAGGTTATTGTGGAGCCAACTTCTGTTGAGGAAACAATTACAATTCTGAACAACATCAAAAACAAATACGAAGACCATCACAATGTAACCTATACCGATGAAGCGATTGAAGCTTGTGTTAAGTTAACCAATCGTTATATGTCGGAGCGTTTTTTACCAGACAAAGCTATTGATGCGTTGGATGAAGCTGGTTCGAGAGTGCACATTACCAACATTGATGTTCCGAAACAAATTTTAGATTTAGAACGTCAATTGGAAGAAGTGCGTGAATTGAAAAATTCGGTTGTAAAAAGACAAAAATACGAAGAAGCTGCCAAGCTTCGCGACGACGAAAAACGATTAGAAAAAGACTTAGCTATTGCGCAAGAACAATGGGAAGAAGATTCGAAAAGCAATCGGATTCAAGTAACAGAAGATAATGTTGCTGATGTGGTTTCGATGATGACTGGAATTCCAGTAAATCGTATTGCACAAACAGAAAGTAATAAATTAGCTAATCTACCCGAACTAATTCAAAATAAAGTAATTGGACAAAACGAAGCGGTATTGAAAATCGCTCGTTCTATCCAACGTAATCGTGCTGGATTGAAAGATCCTAATCGTCCGATTGGTTCGTTTATTTTCCTTGGACAAACTGGAGTTGGTAAAACACAATTGGCAAAAGTTTTGGCAAAAGAATTGTTCGATTCAGAAGATGCACTTATCCGTATCGACATGAGTGAATACATGGAAAAATTTGCTATCTCACGTTTAGTTGGTGCACCTCCAGGATATGTTGGTTATGAAGAAGGCGGACAATTGACCGAAAAAGTAAGAAGAAAACCATATTGTGTCGTGCTTTTAGACGAAATTGAAAAAGCGCATCCTGACGTTTTCAACATGATGTTGCAAGTTTTAGATGATGGTTATTTGACCGACAGTTTAGGTCGTAAAATCGATTTTAAAAATACCATTATCATTATGACATCCAATGTAGGAGCGCGTCAGTTGAAAGATTTTGGACAAGGTGTCGGATTCGGAACAGCAGCCAAAGTGGCTCAAGCCGATGACAATTCTAAGAGCATTATCGAAAATGCATTAAAGAAAACTTTTGCTCCTGAATTCTTAAACCGAATTGATGATGTAATTGTGTTCAATGCACTTGAAAAACACGATATCGATTTGATTATCGAAATCGAGTTGAAAAAATTATATGCTCGTGTGGCCGAATTAGGTTATACATTAAATCTGTCTGACAAAGCCAAAGCCTATATCGCAGAGAAAGGTTTTGACAAACAATTTGGTGCGCGTCCTTTAAAAAGAGCCATTCAGAAATATGTTGAAGATGCATTAGCGGAAGAAATTATCACTTCCAAAATACATTCGGGTGATGAAATTTTTATGGATATAGAAGACGGTTCTGAAGAGTTGACGGTAACTGTTCAAAAAGCAGAAGAACCAAAAGAGCCAACAAAATAAGAAACACTTTATTTTTAGCAGCCACGAATTCCCGAACACTATTGTAAATATTTCGAGAATTCGTGGTTTTTTATTTAGTAGTATGATAGAAAACAAAATTGTATTGGGTTCAGAAGAATGGTGCTCGTTCCCAGAGCTAGGAATTCCTGCCATAAAAGCACGTGTCGATTCAGGTGCTAAAACTTCAGCATTGCACGCCATCAACATCGCTCCTTTTCAAAAAGAAGGAATCAATTGGGTAAAATTTGACATCAATCCGATTCAAAATAATCTGAAAACTATAATTCATTGTGAAGCAATACTAATTGATAAGCGGGTTGTGAAAAGTTCAAGTGGCTACAGAGAACAACGCTATGTAATTCAAACCAATTTAAAAATCGGTAATGATTCTTGGCCAATCGAAATGACGTTGACCAATCGCGATTCAATGGGTTTTCGTATGCTTTTAGGACGTGAAGCCATGAGTGGTAGAATTTTAGTCGATCCCGAAAAGCAATATTTACTTGGCGAAATCTCACATGAAAGTCTTAAAGAATTATATGTAAATTACGAAGTTAAAAATTCGGGATTGCGAATCGGACTTCTAGCAAGTAACCCCGATTTATACAGCAATCGCCGTATCATGGAAGCAGGTGAAATACGTGGTCACGAAATGCACTTTCTCAATATTAAAGAATGCTACATGAAACTGGATGCACATAATCCAGAAATTCATTATCGTGGCGGAAAAGTATTGGATAATTTTGATGCTGTTATTCCGCGAATTCGTCCCAGTATCACTTTTTACGGCTGTGCTTTAACCAGACAATTTCAAGCAATGAAAGTGTATTGTTTGAATTCTGCTGCAGCTATCACGCAATCACGCGATAAATTATTTTCCCTTCAATTGTTATTGAGAAACGAAATTGATATTCCTACAACCGGATTTGCAAATTCGCCCTTAGATACCGATGATTTGATAAAAATGGTTGGTGGACCGCCATTAATTGTAAAGTTATTGGAAGGAACGCAAGGAAAAGGTGTTGTTTTAGCTGAAACAAAAAAAGCAGCCGAATCGGTAATTAATGCTT
Organism: Bacteroidota bacterium; assembly: GCA_040385945.1. Lineage (GTDB taxonomy): Bacteria > Bacteroidota > Bacteroidia > Flavobacteriales > Flavobacteriaceae > Flavobacterium. The sequence goes on along the minus strand of JAZKGN010000024.1, from coordinate 2,323 downwards.
TTAAAAGTTTGAATGCTAATATTTTAGTGCAAGAATTCATAAAAGAAGCTGACGGAAAAGATTTACGATTGTTTGTCGTTGATGGAAAAGTAGTCGCATCAATGCAACGTGAAGCGGCGCCAGGAGAATTCCGAGCCAACATTCATATGGGAGGAACTGCTACCGTTATAAAACCCACATCAGAAGAGAAAAAAATAGCCATAAAAGCTGCAAAAGCAATGGACTTAAAAGTAGCTGGAGTGGATATCATACGCTCTTCAAAAGGACCTTTGTTATTGGAAGTGAATTCTTCTCCAGGATTAGAGGGAATTGAAGGTGCGACAAATAAAGACATTGCCAGCGAAATGATTATTGCAATCGAGACTAATATAAAAAGAAAATAGAACCTAAATAATGAACCCATACATAGACATCGTTATCAGAAGCGTTTCCGTTTATCTTTTTATGGTAATTGCGTTGCGTGTTTTTGGCAAAAAAGAGTTATCGCAACTCAATACAGCCGATGTAATTCTGATTTTACTCATCAGCAATTCGGTTCAAAATGCTATGGTAGGAAGCAATACGTCGCTCTATGGAGGAATGGTAGCAGCTTTGGCATTGTTTGTCGTGAATTTTGGTTTCAAAAAAATCATGGCAAATTCTAAATTTATTAAAGAATTGGTTCAAGATGTTCCAGAGGTTTTAATTCATAACGGAACAATAGAGTTTAAAACATTAGCCAAACTCGGAATAACATCAGACGAATTGCAGGAAGCTATGAGAGAACACGGAGTAGAATATTTCAAACAAGTAAAACTCGCTATGATGGAAATTGATGGAAGTATTAGTGTTATTTCGGGCGATACCAATGTAAAACATACCAATCATAAAAGAAAAATTCATAAAACATTAGGAAACATAAACAGTTAGTGTATGAACAAAAACAGATTAGAAGCTTTCAGTGACGGCGTTTTAGCTATTATAATAACGATTATGGTTTTGGAGTTTAAAGTTCCTGAAAGCGTCAGTTATGAAGCTGTTGCACCATTAGTACATAAATTTTTAAGCTACATTCTGAGTTTTATTTATATCGGAATTTATTGGAACAACCACCATCACATGATGCACACCGTAAAAAGAGTCAACGGAAAAATTCTTTGGGCAAACCTGTATTTGCTTTTTTGGTTGTCGTTAATTCCGTTTGCAACAGCATGGATTGGCGAGCACCACTTCGCTCCTTTTCCAATGTTGTTTTACGGTTTTGTTCTTTTGATGAATGCAATGGCGTATTTCATTTTACAAAGAGTCATTTTGAATCATCACGGAAAAGATTCGTTGCTATCCAAAGCATTGGGAAAAGATTACAAAGGAAAAATATCGCCTGTTCTTTATGTAATCGGAATTGGATTTGCTCCGTTTTATCCAATGATTGCTGGATTTTTATACACTTTAGTTGCCTTAATTTGGTTGGTTCCAGACAAAAGAATTGAAAAGGTTTTTGATAACGAAAATGAATAAAGATGCATACAATAGCGCAAGGCTTTTTTATTAAAGCTACAAAAGAGAAAATTTTTGAAGCGATTAGTACATCAAACGGATTCAACAATTGGTGGACCCTTCAATGTAGTGGCAATCCAAAATTAGACGAAGAGTATAATTTTTACTTTTCAGAAATCTATAATTGGAAAGCCAAAATAACCAAACTCATTCCCAATCAAGAAATTGAATTCGCCATGACTGTCACTTCTGAAAGTTGGGAAAATACCGTTTTCGGATTCAAATTAACCGACGATACAAACGGAAATAGTTTTGTAGAATTTTATCATAAAAACTGGGAAGCTGCAAATAAAGAGTTCTTAATTACTAATTATTGTTGGGCAAACTTATTTTTTCAATTAAAAGAATATGTTGAAACTGGAATCGTTTTAGAATTTTCTCAACGAAATAAACACATTGAATTATGCTAATCTCAAAAATCATCATCGGATTTGTCGCTTTTATTCACCTCTACATTTTGTGGTTGGAAATGTTTGTCTGGACAACTCGTGGTAGAAAAGTATTTAAAACCATTCCTCCAGATCAATTTGAAAAAACAAAAGTTATGGCTGCCAATCAAGGTTTGTATAACGGATTTTTAGCTTTTGGATTGATTTGGTCGTTGTGTATTACAGATGCGATATGGAGTAAAAACGTGGCTGTCTTTTTCCTTTCGTGTGTATTGGTTGCTGGAATTTATGGAGCTGCAACTGTTTCTAAACGAATATTGTATGTTCAGAGTATTCCTGCAGTTTTGGGATTGTTGAGTTTGTTTTTATAAATTAATCAAACACACTTTCATCAATCA
>JAZKGN010000023.1:0-6571 GCA_040385945.1 Bacteroidota bacterium | reverse complement strand
GTTCAAACTTTATTGCAAGCGTCTGAATACTTTCCAGAAGAATACGAAATCGAATACCGATTGGCTGGATTGTACTTTATGTTAGGTGACGACAAGAAAGGAACCTTTCACTTAAGCAATGGTTTGCGATTGAACAAAACCAACAAAACACTTTTAGAAGAATTATTCCCAGTAGTTTGGGCACGAAAAAAAGTGCAAAACTATATCAATAAAAATAAGTAAATTAGAAGTCCCGAAAATATCGGGACTTTTTTTTAACTTTAATCAGCATCACAATTGGAAAATATTAAAAAATTCGGATTAATAGGAAAAAACATATCCTATTCCTTCTCAAAAAAATACTTCACAGAAAAATTTTCTGAACCGTTATTTAGCGATAATATTTATGAAAATTTCGACATAGCTTCTATTGAGGAATTTCCAGATATACTGAAAAAAAATTCCAATTTAAAAGGACTCAATGTAACCATTCCCTACAAAGAAGCAATTCTACCGTATTTAAATTCCCTTTCCGAAAAAGCAGGTTTAATCGGTGCTGTAAACGTGATTCGCATTACTAAAAAAGGAAAGCTTAAAGGCTACAATTCGGATTGGTATGGTTTTAAAAAATCGTTACAGCCTCTATTGCAAGAACATCATAAAAAAGCATTGATATTAGGAACAGGCGGCGCAGCCAAAGCCGTTGCTTTTGCATTGGATGAATTGAATATTTACTATGCTTTTGTATCGCGCGAATCCTCGGAGAAAACCATCACTTACAACATGGTAAATGAAACCACATTTGATAATTTTCAAATCATCATCAACTGCACGCCAGTCGGTACAAGTCCGAATGTAAAAGACTGTCCTCCTATTCCCTACGAGTATATTACCAAAAACCACATTGCCTTCGATGTGATATACAATCCAGAAGTTACTGAGTTTTTAAAACGAGCTAAGAAAAAAGGAGCGACAATCAAAAACGGTCTAGAAATGCTCGTCTTTCAAGCAGAAAAAAACTGGAAAATTTGGAATAAATAAGTTCTATTTTCTACACTTCAAAAAAATAAAATAACAGAAACCCTTGATTTTCTTTGAATTTTAAAGGCGCTTTACTATCTTTCGCCCTCCTTATTTGGGAAAATTGTATAACCTCACACATTTAGTATAATGTTAGAAGAAAAGAATGATAACCTGTCAGTTAACGAAAACGCGACAGATGGAAACCAAAACAACGAATCGCAAGAGACGATTCAAGCTGAAGATCAAGCAGTTGATTCTACTGAAATAGAAGCAACACCTGAAGTAGAAGCTATCGCTGAAGTAATTGCTGAAGAAGCTACAAAAGAAGCAGAAGCACTTACCGAAGTGGAATTGAATGCAGAAAAAGAAGCGCTTGTTGAAGAAGCAATCGCAGAAGAAGTGGCTATTGCCGAAACAGAAGTGGAAGCAGTAATCGAAGAAGATGCTAACGAACAAGTAGAGCAAACGCAAGCAGAAGTTGTTGAAACTGTTGTCGAAGCAGAACCAATTGCAGAAGAAAATGTAATTGAACTGACTGACGAGCAAGTTGCCGACGACACCATGGTTGTTGAAGATGAAAGTGAAGTGGCGATGAATGCCATCAACAATGCCAATGCAGAAGAAAGTGAAGATGAAACGGTAAAAGGTCGCTATGATATTCCGTTACAGGATTATGAAGCCTTACCAATGGAAAGTTTGGTAGACGAATTGGAAAAATTAGTTGTTGAAGAAAAAGTAATGTCCGTTCGTGAACACGTAGAAGAAGTAAAAAAAGCATTTTTATCAAAATACTATCATTTATTGGATGAGAAAAAAGATGAATTTCATGCTGAAAACCCTGATACATTAGAAGATTTCCATTATCATTTTCCTCTAAAAGGAAAATTTGATGCCTTATACAATCAATACCGAGAAAAGAAAAATACCCATTTTAAATCGTTGCAAAACAACTTGCAAGCGAATTTAGAAAACCGTTTGGCTTTGGTGGAAGAATTAAAAAACTTGGTCAACAATCCGTCGGGAAACATTTCTGCATCATTAAAGCAATTGAATGATATTAGAGAACGATGGAAATCAGCTGGTCCAATTCCGAAAGACAAATACAACCACGTTTGGAATAATTTCCATTTTCATATTGAGAATTTCTATGATTTCTTGCACCTTGACAGGGAAGCACGTGATTTGGATTTCAAACACAATTTAGAGCAAAAGCAAAAAATTATAGCACGTGTGGAAGAATTGGTTCACGAAAACGACATCAATAAATCGTTCCGTGAATTGCAAGATTTACACCGCATTTGGAAAGAAGATATCGGTCCGGTTTCGAGAGAACACCGTGAAGCGATTTGGGTTCAGTTTAGCGACTTGACCAAACAAATGCACGACAAACGTGAAGCATTTTATGAAAGTTTTAGAGCTTCTGAAAATGAAAACTTAGAAAAGAAAAAAGAAATCATTTCACAATTGGAAGCATTAGCACAAGAAAAAGTCGATTCACATGCCTTGTGGTTGGCTCAAATTGTAAAAGTTGAAGCCCTTCGAAATGCATTCTTTGCTACTGGAAAAGTACCAAGTGAAGTCAACGAATCAACTTGGGCAGCTTTTAAAACTGCCGTTAGAAATTTCAATATCCTAAAAAACTCTTTCTACAAAGACATTAAGAAAGACCAAAATGATAATTTAAGTAAAAAGCAAGCCTTAGTTGCCAAAGCCAACGAGTTAAAAGACAGCGAAGATTTTACTGCTACGACCGTTATCATGAAGCAAATTCAAGAAGAATGGAAACAAGTTGGACACGTTCCAAGAAAATTTTCTGATGCACTTTGGGGTGAATTTAAAGGCGCTTGTAATCATTATTTTGAGCGTTTGAAAAACAGCCGAAATGAAGAAGATGCCGATGAAGTTGCTGCTTTTGAAAAGAAAAAAGAATACTTAGAAATCATCAAAGGTTTTGAATTGGTTGGTGATCATAAAACCGACTTAGATGCGATAAAAGCACATATTGAAACGTGGAAAGGTTTCGGAAAAGTACCATTTAACCGTCGTCATGTTGAAGGCAAATTCAATAAAATTCTAGATGCTTTATTTGAAAAATTAAGTTCTAGCAAGAAAGAAGGAGACATGATGCGTTTTGCCAATAAAATTGGTAATTCAGATACTAGAAAGTTAGACAACGAAAAGATATTCATCATGCGTAAAATTGATGAAGTACAACATGAAATTTTTCAATTAGAAAACAACATTCAGTTCTTTCAAAACACTAAAAATGCAAAGAAAGAAAATGCTATTGTAACCGAAGTGAGAAAAACCATTGAGAAACACAAAGAAGAATTGGCAACTTGGAAAGACAAGTTAAAGCAAATTCGAAGTTTGAATAATTAACCCAACCAAAACCCTAAAAAAGTCCTTCATTTGAAGGGCTTTTTTTTATTAAAACAGCTTTCGTTTTCGGCATCATTATTTGCAATGTATTGTTATCTTTGCACAAAAAATAAACCATGTCAAATATCTATTTAGGCTATCATTTTACTGTTGAACCAAAAGAACTAGGTTCGGAAATTCTTATTGCCGAATTGGGTGAATTGCCTTTTGAAAGTTTTATTGAAAGCGATTTAGGTATTGTGGCGTACATTCAAAAAGAACATTGGTATCCAGCAATTTTGGATAACATTTACATTATGGAATCGCCCGAATTTATTATTTCCTATCATGTAGAAGAAATTGATCAGGTGAATTGGAATGAAGAATGGGAAAAGAATTTTGAAGCCATTGATGTGGATGGAAAATGTCATGTTCGTGCGCCTTTTCATGCCAAAACCAATGCTGAGTTTGATATCGTTATCGAACCAAAAATGAGTTTCGGAACAGGCCATCACGAAACCACACACATGATGATTCAGCATTTATTAGCGATGGAGGTAACCGATTTAAAAACACTCGATATGGGTTGTGGCACTGCCATTTTAGCAATTCTTGCCGAGATGAAAGGAGCCAAACCAATTGATTCTATTGATATTGACAATTGGTGTTATTTGAATTCTATTGAAAATGCTGAGCGTAATAATTGCCATGAAATTTCTGTTTACGAAGGAGATGCTGCTTTGCTAAAAGGCAAAAAATACGATTTGATTATTGCCAACATCAACAGAAATATATTGCTGAACGACATGCAACAGTATGTTGATTGTTTGAATGCCAACGGTGTGTTATTGTTGAGCGGATTTTACAATGAAGACATTCCGTTTATAGATGCTTCTTGTACCGAAAAAGGATTGAAATTTGTGACGAAATTGGAAAGAAACAATTGGGTTTCGTTGAAATATGTAAATTAGAACAGATGAGTACTATAGAAAAAATTCAGGAAGAAGTTGCTGTATTAGAGCAAACCGGAATTAACAATGAAATCGTACTATACAACGACGATGTCAATACTTTTGACCATGTTATTGACACGCTGATTCGTGTTTGTAAACACACTGCTGAGCAAGCCGAACAATGTGCTATTTTGGTTCATTATAAAGGAAAATGTACAGTAAAAACAGGTTCATACGACGAATTAAAACCGCAATGCACTCAATTACTTGAAGCAGGTTTAAGCGCAGAAATTATCTAAATTTAATGAGGCAGTTTGTCTTTGATAACGCCGTAAATAAAAGTACCAAGTATCGCTCCAATAAGTATCAATCCGACAGTCATAAATCCGGAGCCAATTAAAATAAATATCGGACCAGGACAAGTTCCAACCAAAGCCCAACCTAAGCCAAAAATCAATCCGCCAATCCAATAGCGAAAAGTGCCTCTTTCTTTGTCTTGAATTTCGATAGGTGTTCCATCGATATCTTTCATTTTTTTTCTTTTGATGAGTTGCACACCAATAACTCCTGTAAAGATTGCTACTCCAATAATTCCGTACATGTGAAACGATTGAAACAAAAACATTTCATAAATTCGGTACCATGAAACGGCTTCCGATTTAGTTAATACGATTCCGAATATAAATCCAACGAAGATAAATTTTAGTAATTTCATAGTTGTCTCTTAAAAAATTAATGGAAAAATTAAATGCACCATAATCAGTCCACCAATAAAAAAGCCGATGACTGCTTTTAAAGAAGGCATTTGAAAATTACTCAATCCCGAAATGGCGTGACCCGAAGTACATCCGCCAGCATAACGCGATCCGAAACCAACTAAAAATCCACCAAAAACTAAAATAAAAATACCTTTAAACGATGTAAAAATAGCGTTTCCAAAAAGTACTTCAGGTAACAATTTACCATTTGGTAAATCAATATTAAATTGAGATAATTCGGAAAGTGTACCTTGACTTAATGCTACATTAGACGCATCACTCATATAATTAACCGCAACATATCCTCCTAGCATAGCGCCGAAAACAACGGCAAAATTCCAAATTTGCGACTTCCAATCCCAATCGAAAAAAGGCACCCTTTTTCCAACTCCAGTCATAGAACACAGCGACCTTAAGTTGGATGACATACCAAAAACTTTACCAAAATAAATAAGTGAAAGCATGATCATCCCGATTATAAATCCGGATACCGACCAATGCCATGTTTGAGAAAGTAGTTCCATTTTGTTTTTTTTACTTCGTACAGTTCGACCTAAAAAGGTCTCGGGTACAAATATATAAATAGTGGTTTGATTTTTGTTAAACTTCAAAAACAATTCATAAAAATAGTATCTTTAAACGAAATTTATCATTCGAATGAAAACAGCAAAACATGTCCTTTTTTTCGCTCTATTCCTTTTGGTTTCAGCCTGTGGCAGTATTACTTCATCTCTAAAAAACGTTGACAACAATGCTTTAAAACCGGCAATAAAAGAAAATCATTTTATTGTAACCGAATACAGTTCCGACAAAAAATACGGCTATCATAAAGATTATCCTATCAATCTTGGCTTTGAGAATGAAAAAGCATCGGAGAAAAATGTAGCCTATTTTTTTAACGCATTAGCTGGAAAAAATGGAGAAAAAATTAGTTATGAAAAAATTGAAACCTGTTGTCCCTTCCCAACCAAAAGAAACAAAATGGGAGCTGGTTCGTTAGATATTTATGAAATTACTTTTGAAGGAAGTGATAAAAAAATACGTCTGTATATCAATATTTTCGAAAAAGGAAAAATACTTTGTCCTGTAGGTTTTGCAATAAAACCCTAATTTACAACATTCTTTTTTAAGATAACTTTAAACCTTCTAATCACTATTTTAGAAGGTTTTTCTAGTATCTTTGCACAGCAAAAAATTCATCTAATGAACATACAAAATATACCTCAAATAAAACATACGCAAAGCGGTAATTTCTTTATTCTGGCTGGACCTTGTGCCATTGAAGGTGAAGAAATGGCGTTTAAAATTGCTGAGCGATTAATCGACATTACTAATAAACTTGAAATTCCTTTTGTTTTCAAAGGTTCTTTTAAGAAAGCAAACCGATCGCGAATTGATAGTTTTTCTGGAATTGGAGATGAGAAAGCTTTAAAAATACTCAGAAAAGTATCGGAAACGTTTAATGTTCCAACCGTTACGGATATTCATACCAACGAA
>JAZKGN010000022.1:0-3408 GCA_040385945.1 Bacteroidota bacterium | reverse complement strand
TTAATAGAACAGGGTTATGATATTCCATTGTCATCGTCATTAACATTTCCCATTACATCTTCTGCTAAATCGGCAAAATCGCCTACAGAATCGTCAATTGCTTTTTCGTATAATTCTTTATCCCAAATTTCAATGATATTGACAGCCGAAGACAACACGATGTCTTTAGAGATTTTAGCAAAAACAGTTAAATCTTTTGCTACTAACAATCGTCCTAAAGCATCAATCTCAACCACTTTTACACCTGCAGTAAAACGGCGTATGAAGTCGTTATTCTTTTTAACAAAACGGTTGAGTTTGTTTATTTTTTCCATCATTAAATTCCATTCGCTCATCGGATACAATTCCAAACAAGGCTGAAACACCGAACGCTTCAAGACAAAACCGTCTTGAAGAGAAGCGGAGAGTTGCTTCTTTAATGGCGCAGGAATAAGAAGCCTTCCTTTACCATCAATTTTACACTCGTATGTTCCTATTAATGAGTTCAAAAAATAAGTATTTGTTGTTAGAAAGCAAAAATATAAAATTTCTTCCCACATTTTACTACTTTTTCCCACTTTGTTGATAAGTTTTACCATAACATAACATTTCAGAGATGAAGAAAGTCTTTTGTAAAATTTGAGAATAGTTAACAAACCTTTACCAAACGATTACTTTTTAAGAAGATAATCAGTAATAATCGCTTTTTGCACAACTTCTTTTAATGTTAGAAGCGAAAAGAAGAAAATATAATTTACTTAAAAAACGTGCTAAATGTTGATAATTAGCCTTTTGAACGAGGAAAAAAAAGACAAGTTGAAAAAATAGATTTTTATTATAAATAGTAAACATGTATATTAGCAATGTTGGATAAAGTCCTATATTTGCAACCGTGTTAAAGATGAATTTTGATGGAAAACAATATTAAAAAAGAAGGAAAATACACCTATTACGAAATAGGCGAAGGCACACCAATTGTTGTACTCCACGGTTTAATGGGTGGATTAAGCAATTTTGATGGTGTAGCCAATTATTTTTCAAAAAGAGGCTACAAAATTGTTATTCCGGAGTTACCTCTTTATTCACAAAACATCTTAAAAACTAACGTAAAAGCTTTTGCACGTTATGTGAAAGATTTTATCACATTCAAAAAATTTGATCGTGTGATTCTTTTGGGAAATTCATTGGGCGGACATATTGCTTTGTACCATTCTAAAATGTATCCTGAAAAAGTAGCCGGAATTGTTATTACCGGAAGTTCTGGACTTTACGAAAGCGCAATGGGAGATAGCTACCCAAAAAGAGGCGATTACGAATACATCAAAAAGAAGACGGAAAGTGTTTTTTACGATCCAAAAACTGCAACAAAAGAAATGATTGACGAAGTGTACGCAGTAGTAAACGATCGTATAAAAGTGATTAAAACGCTTACCATTGCCAAAAGTGCTATACGTCATAATATGGCAAAAGATTTGCCGAAAATGCACGAGCAAACCTGTTTGATTTGGGGAAGAAACGACCAAGTTACACCTCCAGCAGTCGCAGAAGAATTTCATAAACTGATGCCAAATTCTACTTTGTATTGGATTGACAAATGTGGCCATGCAGCTATGATGGAACATCCAGACGAATTTAACCGTTTGCTTGAAGAATGGTTGAAAAAAGTAAATTTATAGAACATTGAAAAGTCCTTAACGGACTTTTTTATTTTAATACCAAACGAAATGAAAATTAATACCGCCGAATTTATTATTAGCAATTCTGACGTAAGCAAATGCCCGTTGGATCGCCTTCCAGAATATGCTTTTATTGGCCGTTCCAACGTGGGAAAATCATCGTTGATTAACATGTTGACAGGACATAAAAATTTGGCTAAGACTTCTGGGAAACCAGGTAAAACGCAATTGATTAATCATTTCAAAATCAACAACAATTGGTTTTTGGTCGATTTACCTGGTTATGGTTATGCGCGAGTTTCTAAAAAGACAAAAGAAGTTTTTCAGCAATTCATCACCGATTATTTCGAAAAAAGAGAGCAATTGGTTTGCGCTTTTGTGTTGATTGATATTCGATTGGAAGCGCAGAAAATCGACTTGGAATTTATCAATTATTTGGGTGAAATTGAAGTCCCTTTTTGTATCGTTTTTACCAAAGCTGATAAAATTTCGAGAACAAAAATAGACTCCCATGTTGCTGCTTACAGAAAACAACTTTTGGCTAATAATTGGGAAGAAATGCCGCAACACTTTGTAACCTCAGCAACTGAATTTACTGGTAAAGACAATGTTTTACAGTTTATTGATGATGTAAATCAAGAGGTTTTTAAAAATCAAAATGAGTTTTAATTCCCTTTAAGGATTTTTACCCCATAGAATCATGGGGTTAAAACTACTGCTTCAACTCTAATTTTTCAGCGAAATAATCACAAAAATCCTTCATCGTCGCTGCCATTTTTTCATCATCAGTGGCACGTTGAAAAGTGTCTGACATCGCTACCAAAGTTTGGTGAAAAAACAATTTCATTTCATCTACAGGCATGTCTTTGGTCCAAAGGTCGATACGCAATGTTTCTTGTACTTTGCTATCCCAAATAGAAAGCATGATCGCTTTTGATTCTTCCAATTCTACGCCACCATCTTTTGCTGTCCATGATAATCTTTCTGGAACTCTATTTTCGTCTAATTCTACTAAGAATTTGATTTCTGATTGTATTTTACTCATTCTTTTTTGGTTTGTATTTTGATTTTTCAAACAATTCGTTGGCATTCATTTTAATCATATCTTGAATGGAAACTTTGTTGTTTTCCATGAACGAACGCACAATTTGCCAACCAACCCAACGCCCTATTCTTCCAGGAGATTCATTGTCTATTTCGAGATAAAATTTGGAGAAAGGCGCTAAGTTTATAAATCGGTTACCCAATTTTGCATCAGGGCTGTACAGCAATTTATTTTCAATGAAATAACTCCACATATACGCTTCATTTTCTTGACACCATGCTATTTGTGTTGGCGTGTACCCTATTTTTTCAGCATCCGTGTAATTTTCAGCTAATAAAATGTCTTTGATGTACAATTCTTTTCCGTAATACATCATTTCGGAAAGTAACGTTTTATCTGTCGGTGGAGGCAAAACACCAAGAGCAAAACTAGCTGCTACTTCAGGCATCATTTGGCGTTCTTCGAAATTTTGCGAAATGTATTCGGGAAAATCTACATAAAATTTGTGTTTGCTTCCGAGGAACAATTCCAAAGCTACAATCAATTTATCATTGGCATAAATTACTTTGTTATTGTAATCCATTTCACCAATCGCTGTGTAAATTTTTGGTGGTTGCACTGTTGGAAAATAATATTTGATGTGTTTGAAAACGTCTTCAATTTCGGTTTGTTTGGAATTGAAATTTTTATATTTTTTTTCTACTTCAG
>JAZKGN010000021.1:6110-12456 GCA_040385945.1 Bacteroidota bacterium | reverse complement strand
TTTTGCCATCAAAGAGTTTGTGATGCAAAACTTAAAAAACGAAAGTGCTTCGCCATTTTATCAGTTAAAAAAATACTATCCAGAAATTCACAAAGTAATGGTGTCGCGTCAATTTGAAAAAATGGGCGATTGCGTCATAGAAAACCTTAGAAAAGGAATTGAACAAGGATTGTTTAGAGAGGACATTAACTTAGAATTAATTGGACGTTTCTACTTTGCTGGAATGACCAGTATTAAAGATCCTGAAATATTCGATCCAATTCAGTTTAGCACCAGACAAGTTCAAGAAGCCTATTTAGAATATCATTTACGTGGTATAAGTACCTCTAAAGGAGTTGCCGTTTTAGAAAATATAATCAAACATAATAATCAATAATCAATCATCTATGAAAAACAAAATAGTATTAACCTTACTGCTTTTGACGAGCGTGTTACAAGCACAAGACAAAAAAGAATCGTTTTCTTTTACACTCAAAGAAGCCATCGAACATGCTGTTCAAAACAACTATTCGGCAATAAATGCTGATAGAGACGTTGCTGCAGCAAAAGAAAAAAAATGGGAAACCACAACAATTGGTTTGCCTCAAATCAACGGAAATGCTGGTTATGCAAACAACTTTATTTTTACCCAACAAGGTATTTCTGGAAACGCATTCAATCCAGCTGGTGACCCTGATAGTGTTAGCACCATTGCTTTCGGAACGAAACACAGCATGAATGCTAGTGCTACTTTAAGTCAGTTAATTTTTGACGGATCGTATTTAGTAGGATTGCAATCGGCTAAAACCTATTTGAAGATTTCGGAAAACGCTAAAATCAAAACCAGTCAAGAAATCAAAGAAATTGTTGTCAACTCCTATGGCAATGTGCTTTTGGCAGATGAGAGCATTCTTATCCTTGAAAAAAATCTGACAATTTTAAACAAAACTTTATCCGACACCAAAGAAACATTCAAAAACGGTTTGATTGAAGAAGAAAATGTAGAGCAATTACAAATCACACTTTCATCATTGAACAGTTCGCTAGAAAATGTAAAACGTCAAAGAACCATTGCTTTAAACATGTTGAAATTGGTTTTGGGAATTGATTTGGACAACCAATTGGAATTGAAAGACAAATTGGACGCTTTAACACAAAGCAATGTCGATTTACAATTGCTTAGCACCGAATTTAATGTAACGAACAACATCGATTATCAAATTGGTGAGAACATGCAAACGAGCAAACAGTTGCTTTTGAAATACGAAAAAACCAAAGCGTTGCCAACGTTATCTGCTGGAGTTAATTTCGGATACAACTCTTTTAGCAATACTTTTTCTTTTGTAAATGGCGATCAAAAATGGAACAATTTTTCGAATTTGGGAATCAATTTAAGCGTTCCTATTTTTAGCAGTGGTGGCAGAAGTTCTCGAACACAACAAGCCAAAATTGCTTTCGAACAATCGAAAACGCAACTTACAGAAACAAGTCAAAAACTAAAACTTCAATTCGAAAGAGCCAAAAGCGATTACGATTATAGTATCGCACAATTGACTACTTCTAAAAGCAACTTAACGCTTGCAGAACGAATTGAAAATAAAAATCAAGTCAAATTTAAAGAGGGACTTTCATCAAGTTTTGATTTGACAGAAGCGCAACGTCAGTTGTATACTACGCAACAAAATTACTTACAGTCGATGCTCGATGTGATTAACAAAAGAGCGGCTTTAGAAAAATTATTAAACAAAAACTAACTATCAAATAAGTATTCAAATGAAAAAAATAATCTTTATAACATTAACCTCGTTGTTCTTATTTTCATGTGGAAATAAAGAAAACAACCAATCTATCGACGACTTAGTAAAGGCAAAAAACGTAACTGCTTTACAAGCTAAGAAAGTAGCTCTTCAAGCCGAAATGGCAAAAATTGAAGAAGGATTGGCGTCTTTAAATGTAAAAATCGAAGAAGCTTTAGTAGCAACTGCTGTTGTGAAAGACACGGTTTTCAATCACTATCTTGACATTCAAGGAAATGTTGACACCAAAGAAAACATCTTGGTACAACCTGAATACAGTGGAACGTTAACGTCACTTACTGTAAAAGCAGGACAACGTGTTGCTAAAGGTCAAATTTTAGGAAGAGTGGACGACGCCGGAATGAGCCAACAATTAGCAAGTATGGAAAACCAATACGCTTTAGCAAAAACGACTTATGAAAGACAGAAAAATCTTTGGGACAAAAAGATTGGTTCTGAAATTCAATTCCTTCAAGCGCAAACACAAATGATTTCGGCTCAAAAATCGGTTGCTCAAATGAGAGCTCAAGTAGCTAAAACTGTTATTCGTGCACCGTTTTCTGGAACTATCGATGAAGTATTTGTAGAAAAAGGACAAGTCGTTGCTCCAAGTCCACAAGGCTTAATGCGAATTGTAAATTTAGGAAACATGTTCGTTTCGACTAGCGTTCCAGAAACGTATATCGGAAAACTAAAAGTCGGAACTCTAGTCGATGTATATTTAACGTCTTTAGGAAAAACCTACAAAGGTAAAGTACGTCAAGTGGGGAATTTCATCAATCCAGATAACAGAAGTTTCGGTATTGAAGTAAGCGTTCCAAATCCAGAAAATTTATTGCGTCCAAACCAAGTGGCGAAACTTAAAATCACCGATTACGTGAGTAAAAATGCGATTGTAGTTCCAACCAACGTGATTCAAGAAGACGGAGAACACAACAAATTTGTGTACACGGTTATCAATTCGAATGGAAAAACAGGTAAAGCGAAAAAAGTACTCGTAAAAGTGGGTCAATCATCAGACAATGTAACCGAAATTTTAAGCGGTTTAACAGCAGACGATATTGTGGTAACAGAAGGCGCTAACGCTATTTCTGACGGAATGAAATTGAATTTCTAATTCAAATACCAATAAACAAATAACCTCATAACCAAAAAAAAATGAGTCACAAAAATAAAGAATTCGGAATATCAAGCTGGGCCATCGACAATCGAGTAACAGTGTACATTTTTACAGTACTTATCGTTATCACAGGATTGATTGCTTACGTATCGATGCCTCGAGAAGATTTCCCAGAAATCATCGAAAATAAAGTATATATTTCTTCTGTGTTCCCAGGAAATTCAGCAGAAGATGTGGAAAAACTAATCATAAAACCACTCGAAAAAGAAATCAAAAACATTAGTGGTGTTGACAAAGTAACGGCAAGTTCGTTTCAAGATTACGGAATGATTATCGCGGAATTTAATGACAATGTCGGAATTGAAGAAGCCAAGCAAAAAGTCAAAGACAAAGTTGATAACGCTAAAGCGGATACCGATTGGCCTAATTTGGACAACGGAAGTAAAGTAGAACCAAATGTTTTTGAATTGAACATTTCAGAAGAAGTGCCGATTTTGAACATCAACCTACAAGGAAATTACACGACGCAACAACTTAAAAAATATGGCGAGCGACTTCAAGATGATATTGAAGAAATTCCCGAAGTAAAGCAAGTAGACATTCTTGGTGTTGACGATAAAGAAGTAGAAATTGCTGTTGATATTTTCAAAATGACAGCTGCGCAAGTTTCGTTTGACGACATTCAAATGGCGGTTAAAAATGAAAACATGACGCTTTCGGGTGGGAATTTAATTTCGCAGGGTTCTCGAAATAACATCCGAATTGTCGGTGAAATCAAAGATCCAAAAGAATTAGAAAACATTATCGTAAAACACAATGGCGGCGCTGTATACTTGAAAGATGTGGCTACGGTGAGTTTCAAAGAAGAAGAAAAAACGACCTACGCTCGCGAAAAAGGTACCGAAGTAGTCATGCTGAACGTTAAAAAACGTTCGGGACAAAACATGATTTCGGCCATCGATCAAGTAAAAGAAAAAATCAAAGAGGCACAAGAATCCTATTTGCCTAAGAATTTAAAATTAGAATTAACCAACGACCAATCGTCACGTGTAGAACACCAAGTAGACGAATTGTCGAATCACATTATTTTCGGAATTATCCTAGTAATGATCGTATTGATGTTTACCATGGGATTGCGAAACTCGTTATTCGTTGGAGCAGCGATTCCGCTTTCGATGTTGATGGCGTTTACGATTCTTTCGGCTTTCGGATTGACGTTGAATACGATGGTGCTTTTCGGATTGGTAATGGGATTGGGAATGCTAGTTGATGACGGAATTGTAGTTGTCGACAACGTATTTGCCAACATGAAAAAAGGATTATCACGAATTCAAGCGTCTAAAATCGGAATTGGCGAAATTGCTTGGCCGGTTATTTCCTCTACAGCGACTACGTTAATGGCGTTTTTACCATTCGCATTGTGGCCTGGAACTATGGGTAAATTCATGAAGTATTTCCCAATTACGTTAACGATTACATTGAGTTCGTCGTTGTTCGTTGCGATGATTGTCAACGCGGCGATGACTGGAGGTTCTATGGATATTGAAGATAGAAATGTGTCGAAAAAATCATTGAAATTGTATTCGGTTATTTTCGGAACATTGGCAATTGTTTTCATCATCCTTGGAAACGTTGGCGACATAAAGGCTGCAAGAGCTATCGGCCATTTATCCTTGATTTCATTAGTTTTAATGTGGGCGTACCGATTGAAAATTTACCAATGGACACAAGATTTTCAACACAGTTTCTTCCCAAGAATGGAAGAACGATACAAGTCGTTTTTAGCTAAAATCCTTAACGGAAGAAACGCTTGGATTGCTTTGGCTACGATTATCGGAATGTTGTTTTTCTCATTTATTTTATTGGGTATTTTTCCAAGAAAAGTATTATTCTTCCCAGATAACATCCCAAGACAGGTGATTGCTTATGTAGAATATCCGCAAGGAACTGCTATCGAAAAAACCAATACAGCGACCAAATATGTAGAAAATCAGGTGATTGATATTATGAAAAAATATATCGATCCAAAAACTGACAAAAACTTTTTAGCAGAAAGTATTGTATCGCAAGTGGGTGTTGGTGCTGGTAATCCGAATGTCGATGCGGGTTCGGCTTCTGAAACGCCGTTTAAAGGAAAAGTTACCGTGAATTTCTCGGAGTTTAAATTCCGTAAAGGCATCAATACTTCTGATGTTTTAGAAGAAATTCGTAAACGTGTAAAAGCAATTCCAGGTGCAGCAGTTACAGTTGAAAAAGATGCAAATGGTCCGCCAGCAGGTTATCCAATTAGTATCCAACTTACAGGTTCTGATTATGATGAAATGATTGCGCAAGCCGATAAAATGATTGCGTTTATTGATAGTAAAAACATTCCGGGAATTGAAAAATTGAACGTCGATGTGAATAAACAGAGTCCGGAATTAGAAGTAAAAGTCGATCGTGTAAATGCCGGAAGTGTTGGTGTTTCTACAGGACAACTCGGATTCAATTTACGTCGTTCGGTTTACGGACAAGAGATTTCTACTTTTAAAGAAGGCGATGACGATTACAACATTGTGGTTCGTATGCAAGAAGATCAACGTAAGAACGAGAACATTTTGTTCAATCAATCGTTAACGTTCAGAAATCAGGCAAGTGGTCAAATGATGCAAGTTCCGATTTCGGCGGTTTCTGAAACAGAGAAAACCTATACGTACAATCAAATCAAAAGAAAGAATTACAAACGTATTCTTACTGTGTATTCTAACGTATTGACTGGCTATAACGGTGACGAAATTACCAAAGCTATTGCCACCGAATTGGAAAGTTACCAACTACCAAAAGGCGTTACGTATTCGTTCTCTGGAGTGCAAGAAGAACAAGGTAAAAACCAAAGTTTCTTGATGTATGCGTTGTTCTTAGCGTTGGCCGGAATTACCATTATTATCGTGTTGCAGTTCAACTCGGTTTCTAAAACAATGGTGATTTTGTTTACGGTATTGTTGAGTTTTAGTGGTGTTTTCTATGGTTATGTGATTGCCAACATGGATTTCATTATCTTAATGACGATGATGGGAATTATATCGCTCGCAGGAATTGTAGTGAAAAACGGAATCGTATTAATGGACTTCTTTGTCTTATTATTAGACAAAAAAGTAGAAGACAACCATTTAGAAAGTCACGATGATTTGTCTATTGAAGAAATAAAAGAAATCATCATCGAGTCAGGAAAATCAAGACTTCGTCCGGTATTGCTTACCGCATTGACTGCTGTTTTGGGATTGATTCCATTGGCGATTGGATTGAATTTCGACTTCTTTACATTGATAACCGATTTTAATCCGCACTTCTTTATGGGTGGTGATAACGTTATCTTCTGGGGACCATTAGCGTGGACGATTATTTTCGGATTGACTTATGCTACAGTGTTGACTTTAGTAATGGTTCCGGTAATGTTTTACTTAGTGAAACG
>JAZKGN010000021.1:0-6010 GCA_040385945.1 Bacteroidota bacterium | reverse complement strand
ATTTTCTTCAACGAAGGAATCTCAGCACGACATGGTCCACACCAAGTAGCCCAAACATCGATGTACACATATTTCCCTTTTAAATCTTCTAATTTTGTTTTTCCTCCAGCGTGATTTTCATAATCAAAAGGTGGTGCATCGGTATTGTTTAGTTTTTTATTGGCTTTCGATTTATCGTAGTATTGTTTCAAACCCATTAAATTCATCTCCACATTTTTGGTTTGACCTTCTGTGAATTTTGGATCTAATTTGGCTTTTACGATACGATCAATATCCGATTTCTTTTTATTTTCAAAAGCAACATTGAACGCTTCTTCATTCGATGCCAACAATCCTTCATAATCGAATTTTTCATCCAAGATAGCCGATTGTGCTAAAAAGTTGTTTTCGGCAGCGCCTTTTCCTTTAAAAACAATCGATTCATCAAATTGTTTTGCATCCATTTTTAATTTCAAATCATAACCTGGTTTTAAAAACAATTGCGCGTATTCTACACCATCAAACATAACATAACCACCTTCTTCAACATCAAATGACGCTTTGAAAATGCCTTTTTCATTGACTTTAATTTCCTGAATCGTTTTGTTTTTGTTGTTATTGATATAAATAACATCGCCATTTCTATTGGCTATTTCTGCTTGAAAAGTAACCGTTTTTTGAGCAAATCCAATGGCTACAAACAGTACTGTAACTAAAATTGAAATCGTTTTCTTCATCCTATTATTTTTTAAAGTGGATATCAAAGGTACTTTTTTTATGTTTTGGTCGATACATATTAACAATTTTTTTATTCTTCAATTCAATTGTGGATTAGTCTTTTAAATTGATATTTGTTTTTTACTTTTGCACTCGATTCGCTTTAGCGATGAATTGTATGAAATAAAAAATTTTATTCTAATGTATAGAAGTCATAATTGTGGCGAACTTAACGCCTCAAACATCAATACCGAAGTTACGCTTGCCGGATGGGTTCAAAAATCGAGAGATAAAGGATTTATGAATTGGGTGGATTTGCGCGACCGTTACGGAATTACACAGTTAATTTTCGACGAAAGTCGTACCGATAAAACCGTTTTCGAATTGGCAAAAACCCTTGGAAGAGAATTTGTTATTCAAGTAAAAGGCACCGTTATCGAGCGGGAAGCGAAGAACAAAAACATGCCTACTGGCGATATTGAAATTTTAGTTTCCGAAATGACGATCTTAAATGCAGCTTTGACTCCACCTTTCACAATTGAAGATGAAACTGATGGTGGCGAAGACATCCGAATGAAATACCGCTATTTGGATATTAGAAGAAATCCGGTGAAAAACTCCTTGCTTTTTCGTCACAAAGTAGCAATGGAAGTACGTAAATACCTTTCTGATTTGGATTTTTGTGAAGTGGAAACGCCGTATTTAATCAAATCAACTCCAGAAGGAGCACGTGATTTTGTTGTTCCTAGTCGAATGAATCAAGGGCAATTTTACGCTTTACCACAATCGCCACAAACTTTCAAACAATTATTGATGGTAGGCGGAATGGACAAGTATTTTCAAATCGTGAAATGTTTCCGCGATGAAGATTTACGTGCCGACAGACAACCCGAGTTCACACAAATCGATTGCGAAATGGCGTTCGTAGAGCAAGAAGATATCTTGAATGTTTTTGAAGGATTGACGCGTCATTTACTAAAAGAAATAAAAGGTGTTGAAGTAGATAAATTCCCACGAATGACCTACTATCACGCGATGAAAACCTACGGAAATGACAAACCAGATATTCGTTTCGGAATGGAATTTGGCGAATTAAATTCGGTAGCACAAAACAAAGATTTCCCTGTTTTCAATGCAGCAGAATTGGTAGTCGGAATTGCGGCTCCAAATTGCGCAACCTTCACCAGAAAAGAAATTGACGCCTTAATTGATTGGGTGAAACGTCCGCAAGTAGGCGCTTCCGGAATGGTATATGTGAAATGTGAAGAAGACGGAACGTATAAATCATCAGTAGATAAATTCTACGACCAAGCCGATTTGGCAAATTGGGCAAAAGCAACTGGAGCTAAAATAGGCGACATGATTTTTGTGCTTTCTGGTCCGGCTGATAAAACAAGAACTCAGCTTTCGGCACTTCGAATGGAATTGGCAACACGATTGGGCTTGCGAAATCCAGCTGAATTTGCACCACTTTGGGTGGTTGATTTCCCTTTATTGGAATTGGATGAAGAATCTGGAAGATGGCACGCAATGCACCATCCGTTTACCTCTCCAAAACCAGAAGACATGGAATTGTTAGCTACCAATCCAGGAAAAGTTCGTGCCAACGCATACGATATGGTGTTGAACGGAAATGAAATTGGTGGTGGTTCCATTCGTATTCACGATAAAGCTACGCAACAATTGATGTTCAAATATTTAGGTTTCACCGAAGAAGAAGCAAGAAACCAATTCGGATTTTTAATGGATGCTTTCCAATTTGGTGCGCCACCACACGGTGGATTGGCTTTTGGATTGGACAGATTGGTTGCTATTTTAGGCGGACAAGAAACGATACGTGATTTTATTGCCTTCCCAAAAAACAACTCTGGACGCGATGTAATGATTGACGCACCGTCGGCAATTGACGACGCACAATTGAAAGAATTGTACATCAAATTAGACCTCCAATAAGAAATATCATATTCGCAACTATTTAAGAAGCAATTGTTTATAAATTCATAAACAGTTGCTTTTTTTATGCGCTTTTTTAAGATAATTCAAATAGTATTCTGAAAATCATTCGGTTATATTTCAGGATTTTAAAAATTATTTTAACATTTTATTTGATTTTTGTTTGCTATGTAAGAAATAAGTATATCTTTGGGCATTATTAATTTTTTTACATTACAAAATGCGCACAGGTACAGTTAAATTTTTCAATGAGTCAAAAGGTTACGGATTCATTACAGATGATGAAAATGGAAAAGACATTTTCGTTCACGCAACAGGTATTAAAGCTGAATCACTAAATGAAGGTGATAAAGTTTCTTACGAAGAAGAAGAAGGAAGAAAAGGTAAAGTAGCTGCTCAAGTAGTAGTTATCGAAGACTAATATATATTATTTTTTGATTACCTAGAAAGTCTAAACGTCTCGATTGTATCGGGACGTTTTTTTATGCTTAAACTTACTATTTAGAATTGATTTAAATAACTGATTTTAAGCAGCAAACCCCAAACGATTTACCCTCTATTTTTGAGAATTAAATATTGCGATGTATATTTGTGGCAATTTTTATTACGTCTCAAAAAACATCTTGATGAATACAACACAATTAGATTATTTTCCAATAGTTATGCAGCTGTTTTTAGCAGTTGGATTTGTAGTGGGAACCATCATCATTTCAGGTAAATTAGGTCCAAAAAGAAGCTCAGTTAACAAAGATAAAAATTTCGAATGCGGAATCGAATCTGTTGGAAACGCTCGTATTCCTTTCTCAGTAAAATACTTTTTAGTAGCCATCCTTTTCGTGCTTTTTGATGTCGAAGTGATTTTCTTATATCCTTGGGCCATCAACTTCAGAGAATTAGGCGTAGACGGAATGATAAAAATGGTCATTTTCATGTTGTTGCTTTTAGTCGGTTTCTTCTACATCATCAAGAAGAAAGCTCTTGAGTGGGAATAATAATAATTTAGGATTTTGAGAATCAGGATTAATGATTTTCAAAATATTGGTATTTAAAGACAGATTTGGTTTTAGGTAAATCCTAAATCTAAAATCCTAAATCTAAAATTACAAATGAGTACAAGAACAAAATTGGTTCCTCCACCAGAAGGAGTTACAGGAGAAGGTTATTTCGCTACAAAACTAAACGATGTAGTTGGATTGGCTCGTGCAAATTCACTTTGGCCTTTGCCGTTTGCTACTTCCTGTTGTGGAATTGAGTTCATGGCAACCATGGCATCACATTACGATTTAGCGCGTTTCGGTTCTGAGCGTGTGAGTTTTTCTCCTCGTCAAGCGGATATGCTAATGGTAATGGGAACCATCTCTAAAAAAATGGCGCCAATTCTTCGTCAGGTTTACGAACAAATGTCGGAACCACGTTGGGTGATTGCTGTTGGAGCTTGTGCTTCATCAGGAGGGATTTTCGATACCTATTCTGTTTTACAAGGAATTGACAAAGTAATTCCGGTTGACGTTTACGTTCCGGGTTGTCCGCCAAGACCAGAACAAATCGTAGATGGCGTAATGCAATTGCAAGAATTAGTGAGAAACGAATCGGTTAGACGTAGAAACTCACCAGAATATAAAGAATTATTAGCTTCTTACAACCTATAAAAATGGCGTTAGAAACAGCAAACATACAAGAAAAAATAGCTCAAAAATTTGGCGCCAACGTGCTAGATTTTCAAACACAACACGGTATTTTTTCATTCGAAGCTACTTCAGAAGTGATTCACGATGTAATTCGATTTTTAAAAGAAGACAGCGATTTAAACTTTCACTTTTTAACCGATTTATGCGGAATACACTATCCTGATAATGATGTCAATCATCAATTTACAGTCGTATACCACATGCACAATTGGGTAGAAAATGTTCGAATCAAAATCAAAACCTACTTAAACGGAGAAAATCCAGAAGTAAAAACAGCCTCTGATTTATTTCTTTCTGCCAATTGGATGGAAAGAGAAACCTACGATTTTTACGGAATTAATTTTATTGGACATCCACAATTGAAACGTATTTTAAATATGGATGAAATGGTGTCTTTTCCAATGCGAAAAGAATTCCCATTAGAAGACAGCGGACGTACCGATAAAGACGATCGTTTCTTCGGAAGAACAACAACAAATAGTCAACACTCAATATAATTTTCACATTCTATAAATGTCAGAACTATTATTACCACCAGAGCATCGTTATGCTAAAATAATAAAAGACCAACTAAATGAAGATGGAAGCGAGTATTCTATTCTAAATTTAGGGCCTACGCATCCTGCAACACACGGAATTTTTCAAAACATTCTTTTGATGGATGGCGAGCGAATTCTAGATGCCGAACCAACCATTGGTTACATTCATCGTGCTTTCGAAAAAATTGCCGAAAACCGTCCGTTTTACCAAATCACACCGTTAACCGACCGAATGAATTATTGTTCGTCGCCGATTAACAATTTGGGTTGGTGGATGACTTTAGAAAAGTTACTCGATATTGAAGTGCCGAAACGCGCACAATACCTACGAATTATCGTAATGGAATTGGCTAGAATTACGGATCACTTGATTTGTAATTCGATTCTTGGAGTTGATACTGGAGCCTATACTGGTTTCCTTTATGTATTTCAATTCAGAGAAAAAGTATACGAAATCTACGAAGAAATTTGTGGTGCTCGTTTAACAACCAACATGGGAAGAATTGGTGGTTTCGAAAGAGACTTTACACCAAAAGCATTTGAATTATTGAACAAATTTTTGGAGGAATTTCCACCAGCATGGAAAGAATTCGAAAACCTTTTTGAAAGAAACAGAATTTTTATTGATAGAACGGTAAACGTTGGACCAATATCGGCCGAGCAAGCAATGGCGTACGGATTTACAGGTCCGAATCTACGTGCTGCAGGAATTGACTATGACGTTCGTGTAGCCGAGCCGTATTCGTCTTACGAAGATTTTGATTTCATCGTTCCCGTTGGAAAATCGGGCGATACTTACGATCGTTTTTGCGTTCGTAATGCCGAAGTTTGGGAAAGCTTAAGCATCATCCGACAAGCGTTGGAAAAAATGCCAGAAGGACCTTACCACGCAGACGTTCCCGATTATTATTTGCCTCCAAAAGAAGATGTTTATAACAACATGGAAAGCTTAATTTATCACTTCAAAATTGTGATGGGTGAAGTGCCTGTTCCTGTTGCCGAAATCTATCACGCTGTTGAAGGTGGAAATGGAGAATTAGGATTTTATTTAGTAACCGATGGAAGCAGAACACCCTATCGTTTGCATTTCAGACGCCCTTGTTTTATTTATTACCAAGCGTATCCTGAAATGAT
>JAZKGN010000020.1:0-6193 GCA_040385945.1 Bacteroidota bacterium | reverse complement strand
AAAAAACTCCTTCCATTTGAACGAACGTATCATTGAATTACACGACATCGCTCCAAAAGAATTTTGGGGTGCTCAAGACACTCATCTTGAAACAATTAAAAAGTACTATCCAAAACTGAAAATAGTTGCCCGAGGAACGACCTTAAAGGCATTTGGAGAAAAAGAAGAGCTCGACGAATTTGAAAACCGCTTCAACCGATTGATGTTACACTTTACGAGGTACAACAATATAGATACCAATGTTATTGACAGAGTCATACAAAGCAATTCGCAAGAAGAGCAAAGAATGCCCGACAGCGATAAAATTTTGGTGCATGGAATAGGCGGAAAATTAATCAAAGCCTTAACACCCAACCAACAAAAATTAGTGGATTATGTAGCGAAAAACGATATGGTTTTTGCTGTTGGTCCGGCTGGAACAGGTAAAACATATACGGGTGTTGCTTTGGCGGTAAAAGCATTAAAGGAAAAACAAGTCAAGCGTATTATTTTGACGCGACCGGCTGTAGAAGCGGGAGAAAATCTAGGGTTTTTACCTGGTGATATGAAAGAAAAACTGGATCCGTACATGCAACCGTTATACGATGCGTTGCGCGATATGTTGCCTCCGCAAACCTTGGAAGATTATATTTTAAAAGGCATCATTCAAATTGCACCTTTGGCTTTTATGCGTGGACGAACGTTGGATAATGCTTTTGTAATTTTGGATGAAGCGCAAAATACGACCCATTCGCAGATGAAAATGTTTTTGACGCGTATGGGAAAAAACGCCAAGTTTATCATTACTGGTGACCCTGGACAGGTTGATTTACCGCGAAGAACCATTTCGGGATTAAAAGAAGCGATTTTGATTTTGAAAGATGTAGAAGGAATCGGCATCATTTACCTTGATGATAAAGACATTGTACGTCACCGATTGGTTAAAAAAGTAATTGACGCTTATAAAAGTATAGAGAACATCGATTAGTTTTGATGTTTAAAGTAGGATGCGAATGGATTGGATTTTGTCTGAACCATTCGCTTCTTTTTTAGAAAAAGCCTTGTATTTGCATAACGCTGCAAAACAACTTATGTTTGCAACATACAATAGTATTTAAAAAATAAAATTTGAAAAACGTACTCATTACAGGATCGGGCGGTGGATTAGGAAAGGAATTGGCAAAGCATTTTGCAAAGAACAATTGGAATGTAATTGCTACGATGATTTGCCTAGAAGAAGGTAAGGAGTTGCAAAACTTACCCAATATTACGTGTTTTGAATTGGACGTAACATCGACTGAAAGTATTGAGAAGGCTAAAGCCTTAATTTTAAAAAACCATCCACAAATTGACGTTGTCATTAACAATGCTGGCGTGGGTTATCGAAGTTTTGTAGAATTATCGGAAGATGCTAAAATTGACAGTATTGTTGATATCAATTGGTTGGGCGTGGTGAAAATTTGTAGGGCATTCATTCCGGTTTTTAGAGCGCAAAATAGCGGACAGTTTATCAATATTACTTCGGTTGCTGGATTGGTCAACTTGCCATTGGGAAGTTTTTACCATTCGACAAAAAAAGCGGTGGAGAGTTTTTCAGAGTGTATGGCGTATGAATTAATGCCGTTTAACATACAAGTAGCAACAGTTCAATTTGGAAATGCACCGACTAATTTTCAGAAAAATGTGACTAAAAGTGATGTGACTGAAATTGTTTCGTATAATAATTTGATGGATAAAATTTCGGAACTTCTGATTAAAAAATCAGATAAAAACACCGAATTGCTGACTTCTATTGTGACTAAGATTTATGATGTTGCTGAAAATCCATCTAAAAACTTCAAAAGATATACGATTGGTTTTGATGCTAATTTTATGAAATACCTCAGACGTTTGTTAGGGTACAAGCTTTTTAATCGTGTTATTCGAAAATCAGTATTATAATTCCCTTTTATAATCGCAAAAAACCAATTACTTTTGCACTTCACAACACTACTATAATGAATACAATAACTACAACACATTTCAATTTCCCCAATCAGAAGTCGGTTTACCGCGGAAAAGTAAGAGAAGTTTACAACATCAATGACGAACTTTTAGTCATGATTGCCACCGACAGGCTTTCGGCTTTCGATGTCGTTTTACCAAAAGGAATTCCGTATAAAGGTCAGATTCTGAATCAAATTGCCACGCGATTTATGGAGTTGACTTCGGATATTGTTCCGAATTGGCTCATTGCTACTCCAGATCCAAATGTTGCAATCGGACATTTATGTGAACCTTTTAAAGTCGAAATGGTTATACGAGGCTATCTTTCGGGTCATGCTGCTCGCGAATATGCTTTGGGAAAAAGAACAATTTGTGGCGTAACGATGGCAGAAGGATTAAAGGAAAACGATAAATTTCCAACACCAATTATTACACCAACTACTAAAGCTGATAATGGTTCGCACGATGAAGATATTTCGAGAGAAGCAATTTTAGCGAACGGAATTGTTTCAGAAGCCGACTATTTGGTTTTAGAAAAATACACACGCGACTTGTACCAAAGAGGAACAGAGATTGCGGCATCACGCGGATTGATTTTGGTAGATACCAAATATGAATTTGGAAAAACCAAAGACGGAACGATTGTTTTGATTGACGAAATTCACACTCCCGATTCATCACGGTATTTTTATGCTGATGGTTATCAAGAGCGTCAGGATAGAGGAGAAGAGCAAAAGCAATTGTCAAAAGAGTTTGTGCGACGTTGGTTGATTGAAAATGGTTTTCAAGGAAAGGACGGACAACAAATTCCGGATATGTCTGATGCGTATATCCAATCGGTTTCAGAACGTTATATTGAGTTGTATGAAAATATTTTAGGAGAATCTTTTGTTAAAGCCGACATTGCCAGCATTGATGACCGAATCGAGAAAAACGTATTGGCATTCCTAAATAAATAAAAAAAATAATCTTCTTTAAAGCCGCGTATTACGCGGCTTTTTTTGTTAAAATTATGTTATTGTTATTTTGATTTGTAACAAATTTTGATGTTAAAAGTCTTATCGGTATATCACAATTTTTATAGCACTATAAATCAAAAATGTTAAAAAATTGTTAAAATTAAGTACTATGCAATACAATGTACTTGTTAAAAGATATATATTTGCATAGAATATTAATAGTTATAAGAACGTAATCAATAAAACAAACACACTAATCATAAAAAAATTAAATATCATGAAAACAACAACCATTTATTTAGGAGTTTTGACCACATTGTTCAGCACATTTACATTTGCTACTACAATAGAAAGAGATGATCAAAACGTAGAAACTGAAGTTACAAGAACCAATGTGATTAACAATTCAGATGTTACTACATCAGATTTAAAAAAACCAGTATTGAATTTAGAAGACGAAATTAAATTCATGGATTCAATTGCAACTTTTAGTGTAGAGAATCAAAAAGTAATAGTGAATACTATTTTAGAGAATGAGAGAATTATTGAAAGTCAAGAAGAAATCAATCCATCATTATTTTTTGACAGAAGCATTGAAGAAATAATCAAAGAAGACAATCAAATTATTGAAAGTAATTTAGTAAATGAAATGTATCCTTTGGATTTCGAATTAATCAAAAGATATGAAAATGCTAATAAAAATGCTGATTTCAAAAATAGAGCATTCGACAAAAAAAATCTGAAATCATAATTTGTAAGTTATCAATGTTAAATAAATGTTATAGTAATTATTTCGCTGTAACAATTCAAACCACCATCAGTCTTATCAATATCAAAAAACAAAAAATCAATCATTAATCAAAAAACAAACAATCATCATGAAAAAAACAATCGTTATTTTAGGTTTAGCTCTAGTAGCTTTTACAAATGTAACATTTGCATCAACAAGTAATTCAACTCCAATTAAAATGGAGGCAACTGTTCTTAATGGTACACCACTTTGTGTAGCCATTATGAAAGGAGATACTGAAACTGTTAAGAAGTTTATCGAATACGGAGCTGATGTTAATGAATTATCAAATGGATTAACGCCACTAATGATGGCAGCACGTTATAACAAAGCTGAAATCGTTACGTTGTTGCTTTCTAAAGGAGCAAAAATTGACACCAAAGATGAAAGAGGATTTACGGCTTTAAAGTATGCTGAATACTCTAAAGCAACTGAAGCTATTACCGCTTTAAAAAATGCATAACAAGAATACCCGAGCCATCGGCGAACTGGCAACGCAATCATCAATCAAAAAAAGCCTCTTAAATTAAGAGGCTTTTTCTTTTTATTTGAAATACGAAAAGGTTTCGTTGTTTTTAATTTTCAACAAACTCTCGTAAATAAGTTTGATTACGTTTTCTACATCTTCTTTGTGAACCATTTCTACAGTAGTATGCATATAACGTAAAGGCAATGAAATCAGTGCCGAAGCAACACCACCATTACTGTAAGCGAAAGCATCAGTATCGGTTCCTGTGGCACGTGACGAAGCATTTCGTTGAAATGGGATTTTATTTTCTTCTGCAGCTTCTTCAATCAAATCCCTAAGGTTATGTTGTACGGCGGGCGCATAAGCAATAACAGGTCCTTTGCCCATTTGTAAATCTCCTTGTGTTTTTTTCTCTATCATAGGAGTGGTAGTGTCGTGACAAACATCGGTCACTATGGCTGCATTTGGTTTTATGGTTTGCGTTATCATTTCGGCACCACGTAAACCAATTTCTTCTTGTACCGAATTTACTATGTACAAACCAAAAGGCAATTTCTTTTTGTTTTCTTTTAATAACCGGGCTACTTCGGCAATCATAAATCCGCCCATTCTATTATCAATAGCGCGGCAAACAAATTTATCATTGTTTAAAATCATAAATTCATCAGGATAGGTGATGACACATCCAACATGAACTCCCAATTTTTCTACTTCTTCTTTGGTAGCACAACCACAATCAATAAATATGTTACTCAATGAAGCTGCTTCTTCTTTTCCAGCTACTCTTGTATGTATCGCCGGCCAACCAAAAACACCTTTTACAATACCTTTTTTAGTGTGAATGTTAACGCGTTTGGAAGGCGCAATTTGATGATCGGAACCACCATTTCGTATAACATATATAAGTCCGTTATCCGTAATATAATTAACATACCATGAAATCTCATCAGAATGCCCTTCAATAACTACTTTATAAGGTGCGTCTGGATTAATAATGCCAACAGCACTTCCATAGGTGTCTGTAATAAAAGTATCTACATACGGTTTTAAATAATTCATCCAAAGTTTTTGCCCTTCCGATTCATATCCAGTAGGCGAAGCATTGTTTAAATATTTTTCTAAAAAAGTAAGTGATGATTTGGTTAAAATTGATTTTGTTGCCATAAAATATTTTTTTTGCTAAAATATAAATTTGGCATTACAGTTGTTAAGGATATTCCATATTTTTACAGTAAATTTTGTTAGTTATGATGCGATATCTTGTTTGTATTTTACTTATTATGTACTCGTTTGTTTCGTTTGGACAGATTTCAACTCCAGAAACAGCTAAAAAAGAAACCAATACAGAAGAAAACGATTCTATTTTAGATGAGACAATTCTTCTTGAAGAAGTATACATCTATAAAGGAAAACTCGATCCTGAAGCAAAAAAGCAATTTTTACTACTTCAAAATAGAGTATATAAAGTATATCCTTACGCCAAAATTGCTGCAGAAAGAATGACAGTGCTCAATGCTAACATGAATAAACTCAAAAGCAACCGAGACAAAAAGAAATACTATAAAATAGTAGAAGACTACATGGAAAACGAGTTCAAAGCGCAACTCAAAAAATTATCCAGAAAGCAAGGTCAAATTTTAGTGAAACTAATATACCGACAAACCGGAATTTCCACCTTCGATTTAATCAAAGATTACAAAAGCGGCTGGAAAGCCTTTTGGTCAAACAACACTGCTCGATTATTCGACATCAACTTAAAGACAAAATACTCACCTTACGAAGTAAATGAAGATTTCCTTATCGAAACTATTTTGTATCGCGCCTTTGTGAGAGGTAGATTGGTCGAACAAAAATCGGCAAACCCAGTCGATATCGATGAACTCACATTGGCTTGGGAACAAAAAGCCAAAGAGCTCGATAAGAAAAAGGAGTAGCGCATAGCTTGGTCTTTATCCGTGATCCATTTTCCTGCTTTTCGTCACACGCGGTGTTTCCTTCAATCAGGGCTAG
>JAZKGN010000019.1:0-3282 GCA_040385945.1 Bacteroidota bacterium | reverse complement strand
CGTAATCTTTTCCGTCAAATTCAGAGAAGATGTCTTGTGTTGCTTTTCCGAAGATGTTAGCTAAAATATTTAATCTTCCACGGTGTGCCATTCCCATTACGAAATGCTCTACGCCTTTTTCGGCAGCCGATTCGATTAATGCGTCTAGCGCCGGAATGATGCTTTCTCCACCTTCGAGTGAAAAACGTTTTTGACCTACGTATTTGGTGTGAAGGAAATTCTCGAAAGAAACGGCTTCGTTTAGTTTTCCTAAAATGTGTTTTCTTTGTTCTGGATTGAAATTAGGTTGGTTGTCGTTGACGTTAATTCTATCTTGAATCCACTGAATTACTTCTGGTTTTCGCATGTACATGTATTCAATACCAATGTGTTGGCAGTATACATTTTTAAGATGCGAAAGGATTTCCTTAAGTGTTGAAGGCTTGTGTCCGAGTATTTTTGCTGCTTCAAAAACAGTATCTAAATCGGAATTCGACAATCCGAAATTTTCTAAATCTAAATTCGGAGTATAAATTCTTCTGTCACGAACTGGATTGGTTTCGGTAAAAAGATGCCCGCGCGTGCGATAGCCATCAATTAATTTTAAAACATTAAACTCTTTTTGTAGTTTATCAGATGCTTGTCCGCTTTGTGCACTTGAACTGGCATAATTGGCTATTTGCGCTCCAGCATTTTCTTCGTTAAACGTTTCCATTCCGAAGTCGAAACCTTGAAAAAAGGCTCTCCAACTTGGTTCTACGCTATCTGGATTTTGAGTATATTGTTCGTATAAATCGGCAAAAAATTGAGTATGTGCTGCGTTTAAAAAGGAAAACCTATCCATATTTTTGATAATAAGAAATCGAGTAGTTATAAAATTAGCACAAAAGTAAAATAATTATAACAAGCTTCCAATGTTTTTTATACTTTTATAACACGAATTTAGTATATCTACGACTATGATGCAACATTGTTTCCGAAAAGCAATTGGCTGTTTGTTATTTGTTTGCGTTTTCTCAGTACATTTTAAATTAGCAGCACAAGAGCTGCCTGAAACAGCACCAAAAAGTGATTTTTGGCAAAAGGTTCAAATTGGTGGCGGATTAGGACTTGGTTTCGGATCGGGTTATGCTAATATTGCCATTGCTCCGAGTGCGATTTACAACATCAATCCCTATGTGTCTGTTGGTGCTGGATTGCAATACAGTTATTTAAAACAGCGCGATTATTACACTTCGCATTTGTATGGCGGAAGCATCATTGGATTGTTCAATCCTATTGAGCAAGTACAATTGTCGGTCGAATTGGAAGAATTGCGAGCCAATGTAAAATCGGATGGTTTTTACAACATTGCTTCTGATGATTTTTGGAATACTGGTTTGTTTTTGGGTGTTGGTTATCGCATGGAAAATGTTACGGTTGGCTTGAGATACAACGTTTTATTTCAAGAAGACAAAGGCGTTTATGGCGATGCATTGATTCCGTTTGTGAGGGTTTATTTTTAATATTTATTTCTGAACCACACTTTCATCCATTCTCTTTTTAAAACTAAAAATGCTACTTGTTCTGACAATTCTAAAATATCAGAACCGTCTAGTTTTTTTATCTGATCTTCGGGAACATCAATAATATAAAGTAAGTTTAAATATTCTGCGAATTTGTACTGAATGAGTCGGTATATTTTTTCGTGCAATTGCACTTTTAATTCGTGTGATGACGTACTTTTTGGAAAATCGATTGGTTCGTTCGCCAGATTAAAATCTTTGTTGATTTGCTCAATGAGTTTTTGATACAAGTTTTCGCTTTCGGCTGTTTGCAATACTTCGTCTGTTGATATGGGAATGGGGAAATTCATGCTTTAAAATTAAACTTTTCTTCCCATTAAATTTTCACCAAACGATTTTAGCAAGTCTTTTTTCTCGTTGTCAATTCCGATTTTCTGCAAGGTAGCAAATGCTCTTAAGGTGTAGTCTTGAATGGCATCTTGAGTGGCTTTTGAAGCACCAGTCGCATTGAATATTTCTTTAACGGTAGTGATTTTATCCAAATTGTCTTTGGGATGAATCGAAAACAAATGCGCCAATTGTTCTTTCTGATTGTCATCAGAAAACGCCATTGCTTTTAAATACAAATAGGTTTTTTTGTTTTCAATAATATCGCCACCGACTTGTTTTCCGAAGGTTTCTGGATTTCCAAACGCATCCAAATAATCATCTTGTAATTGAAAAGCAAGACCTAAATTGAGTCCGAAATCATAAATCAAATCGGCATTTTCTTCCGATGTTTGGGCTACAATTGCGCCCATTTTCATTGCAGCTCCTACTAACACTGCCGTTTTGTATTCAATCATTTTTAGGTATTCTGGAATCGTAACATCGTCACGCGTTTCAAAATCAACATCGTATTGTTGCCCTTCACAAACTTCTAAAGCGGTTTTGCTAAACAGTTGTGCCAAAGCCCTAAAGACTTCGGTATTGTATTTTTCAAAATACTGGTACGCCAAGATTAACATGGCATCACCTGATAAAATCGCCGTATTTACATTCCATTTTTCATGCACCGTTTCGTTGCCTCTACGCAAAGGAGCGTCATCCATAATGTCGTCATGCACTAACGAAAAATTATGAAACACTTCTACTGCTAAAGCAGCCGGAAGTGCTTTCTTATAATCGGCATCAAAAACCTCAGCAGTCATTAATGTCAAAACCGGACGCATTCTTTTTCCGCCAAGACCTAAAATATAATGTATCGGATTGTATAAATTTTGAGGCTCTTTGGTTTCGTATTCCGATAACAAATAGTCAGAAATATATTCTTGATATTGATAAATGGAGTGCATAGGTTATTTTTTGGCTAATTTACAGTATTCCCACATTATTACAAAGGGCACTTCTTAACCTAATGTTAAATTTATGTAAAAACTATGGAAACTATTTTTGTGTTAAAAGTTTCCGTTATATATTTGCATCGAAATTTACAATGTTTGGAAACCAATTCTGAACTAAATTAAAACCTAAAATGAACAATAAAATTATAGAAAAAGCAACAGAGATGTATCTCACATTCGGATTTAAGAGTGTGACAATGGACGATATAGCTTCTAAAATGGGAATTTCCAAAAAAACAATTTACCAACATTTTGCCAACAAAAACGATTTGGTCGAAGCCGTTACCATGAATTTGTTTGAAACCATCTCATGCGGAATTGACGAAATAATCACTTTAAATCAAAATCCAATTGAGGAACTTTTTGCCATCAAAGAGTTTGTGATGCAAAACTTAAAAAACGAAAGTGCTTCGCCA
>JAZKGN010000018.1:0-6257 GCA_040385945.1 Bacteroidota bacterium | reverse complement strand
AATCCTCTTATTGATTCTTCAAAAGAAGGTTGAAATTCACCATCACTAAATTTTGAGAACGTAACTTTACCTAGCGGAATTCCATAGTTTTTGGCTATTTGTTCTGCTAAATAGACACTTTGCGAACAAGCAAATATCTTTGCTTCTGGTTCTAAATGTGACATTTAATTTATTGTTTTGTAGTTAGTTAGTTGTGTGTCGCTGTTAACGAGGTGCAAATTTAGGAATAAAATCCAAGTACGAAAGGAAATTTTAGAGTATTTTTTTATAGAATGCGAAATTATTTTTTACATTTGCACCGTGTTTAAAAGCAAACAACATTTTTTGTTGTTCGTTTTACGCGATAAACCAACTGTTGTTGGTTTTGTCTGTCAAGCCCGGATGGCGGAATTGGTAGACGCGCTGGTCTCAAACACCTGTGGGAAACCGTGCCGGTTCGACTCCGGCTCCGGGTACATAAAAAGCTCCTCTTTGAGGGGCTTTTTCTTTTTATACGAAGTTATAAATAACCTTTCTTTTTCTTTTTAAATTTCATAAATTCGTTAGCAACTAGCCTGCTTCTTTTTATAATTTTTAAATAGTACAAATGACTTCAAATAACTTCCAAATTAAAGGTCTAACCAACGAAGAGGTTATTGCATCCAGAAAAAAACACGGGTCAAATGAAGTTAATTTTAAAAAAGAGAACTACTTCTTAGAAGCTGCTTTGGATGTCGCAAAAGAACCCATGGTTATTTTGTTATTTGTAGCGGCAATCATTTATTTCATAACAGGAAAAACGTCGGATGCTGTTTTTTTAGTGGTGGCAATTGTATTGGTTGCAACCATTTCGTTGTACCAAAACTCCAGAAGTCGCGATGCATTAGAAAAACTAAAACAATTTACCAAACCCAATTGTAAAGTCATTCGAAACGGTGAAAGTATCGAAATCCCAACAGAAGAACTCGTCATTGGCGATAGTTTATTAGTGGAAGAAGGTAGTTTAATTGCAGGCGATGGTGTCATTGTGCATTCGAATGATTTTTCGGTAAATGAATCCATTTTAACGGGAGAATCATTGGCTGTTATAAAAGATAAAACAACCACCGACAATTTAATTTTTCAAGGAACCTCGGTCGCCACCGGATTGGCAATTGCCACTATCACCGCCATTGGCAGCCAAACCCAACTCGGAAAAATAGGCAAAAGTCTAGATGAAATTATCGAAGAAAAGACACCATTGGAAATTCAAATCAACAATTTTGTAAAAAAAATGACCATTGCTGGAATACTCGTTTTTTTGATTGTTTGGGCTATAAATTATTTCAATTCGCATAATTTTATCGATAGCTTACTAAAGGCTTTGACCTTGGCGATGAGTATTTTGCCAGAGGAAATTCCGGTTGCTTTTACCACTTTTATGGCATTGGGTGCCTGGCGAATGATGCGACAAGGCATTATTGTCAAACAAATGAAAACCGTTGAAACACTTGGAAGTGCCACAGTAATATGTATCGATAAAACCGGAACCATTACCGAAAATGAAATGCATTTGGCCAAAGTTTTTTCGATTGCAACCAATGTCATTACGGCTGCCGAAAGTGATTTGTCTCCCGATGAAAAAGAACTAATAGAAATTGCTATGTGGGCAAGCGAACCCATTCCTTTTGATCCGATGGAAATTGCACTGCACGAAAGCTATACCAACAACATTTCAAAAGACGAACGGACCAATTACAAAATGGTACATGAATATCCGTTATCGGGCAAACCGCCAATGATGACGCATATTTTTGAAAACAAATCGGGGAATAAAATAATTGCAGCCAAAGGTGGAGCCGAAGCCATTATGGCAATTTCTAAATTAAGTGCAACTGAAAGAGATCAAATTAACAAAGCCATAGCTTCTTTGTCTGCCGAAGGATACCGAATTTTAGCTGTCGGGAAATCCAATTTCGAAGGAGTTAATTATCCCAAAACACAACAAGAATTTGCATTTGATTTTAAAGGACTTGTTGCTTTTTATGATCCACCAAAAAAGAACATTCATTCGGTTTTGCAACATTTTTATGATGCTGGAATAGCAGTCAAAATAATTACGGGTGATAATGCCCTTACGACTTCCGCCATTGCAAAGCAAATTGGATTTCACGGATTTGACAAAAGTATTTCAGGAGATGAATTGATGAAATTGTCGGACGCTGAGTTGGAAAACCAAGTTGCAACGATTCATTTATTTACCCGAATGTTTCCCGAAGCCAAACTCCGAATCATAAATGCTTTGAAAGCCAACAACGAAATAGTAGCCATGACGGGCGATGGCGTAAACGACGGTCCAGCACTCAAAGTCGCACACATCGGAATCGCCATGGGCAAAAAAGGAACCGAAATTGCAAAACAAGCGGCTTCTTTAATTATAGTCAACGACGATTTGGCAAAGATGGTAGACGCCGTTGCTATGGGACGGAAAATTTATGCCAATCTTAAAAAAGCCATACAATTTGTCATCTCTATTCATATTCCGATTATACTTACGGTGTTTATTCCGCTAGCTTTGGGTTGGATATATCCGAATATTTTCTCACCCATTCACATCATCTTTTTAGAATTGGTCATGGGACCAACCTGTTCGATTGTATATGAAAACGAGCCTATCGAAAAGAACTCGATGCTTCAAAATCCACGACCGTTTTCGACTACTTTTTTTAATTGGACCGAATTGTCTACAAGCATATTTCAAGGACTAATGATTACAGTTGGAACGTTACTCGTATACCAATACGCACTGCATTTGCATTGCAATGAAGCTACGGTTAGAACCATGACTTTTACTTGTTTGGTTACTGCCAATATTTTCTTGACGTTGGTAAACCGTTCGTTTTACTATTCGATACTAACGACTATTTTATACAAAAATGCACTCGTCCCGATAATTATTGGAGTGACCATTCTAATTACAGTCTTATTACTTTGTGTACCTTTATTACGATCGTTTTTCGAATTCGAACAGTTGACCGGTTTTCAATTGCTGATTGCAGTTGGAATCGGATTTGTATCGGTAATTTGGTACGAAGGCGTTAAATTTTGGAAAAGAAATACAACTAAAAAAGCATAACAATGAAAGATAACTACAGCATTCCGTCACAAACCCGAATTGGTCATGTGCATCTTAAAGTGTCCGATTTAAAACTTGCGCTCGAATTTTATTGTGACTTGCTTGGCTTTGAAGTGACAACAATGTACGGAACTCAAGCTGCTTTTATATCGGCTGGTGGATATCACCATCATATTGGTTTAAACACCTGGTTTAGCGAAGGACATCCAATGGCAAAAAAAGAAGGTGTTGGTTTATTTCATACGGCAATTGTATATCCAACGCTAAAAGACTTGGCGATGATTTATCAACGGTTGATGGAACAAAATTACCAGATTACTGGCGCTGCCGATCATGGAGTTTCATTAGCCATTTATCTCGACGATCCCGACAAAAACGGAGTAGAGTTGTATTGGGACAGACCAAAAGAACAATGGAAGTACAACCCAGATGGTTCCATTGTAATGTATACAGAGTATTTCGATTTAAATGGTTTACTAGAAGAATTGAAGTAAAACCATTCTTATCCTCTTCATTATCACATCAATTAAAATCTCAAAATGCCAGTAAAATAAGCCCATTTCCGATTTCAAATTAAAAATAAGTTCGCAAAGTGTGAATATAACAAACAATTCGAAAAGTTATATAACATCATTTAGTGAGTTGCTAAGGAACTTTGTACCGAACTTAAAATTTAATATAATGAAATCAACAATGGATCAACACAAAAAAAATGCGATGCAAGTTATAGGCAAAAAATTGCTCTTGCTATCCATTTTTCTAGCAGCTACATTTTCTTCCAATGCTCAAACAGATGACAAGAGATGGAACGTCGGGCTTCACGGTGGTATAATCCAATATCATGGTGATCTTGGTCACGATTTTTACAAAACAAATAACACCATGTACGGTTTTGGAGGGATTTCTATTTCCAAGTATTTAGGTAGATACCTTGATGCGAATTTATTTTTTGCGCGTGGTGAACTTGGATACAACAACGGAGAAACGCAAAACTTCAAAAGCGATTTCAGTTCGTTAGCGTTTAACTTACGTTTTAACTTTATCGGACCTGAGTACCGAATCCGACCTTATGTACAAGGTGGAGTTGGCGCCATGCTTTTTGACAATCAGCTTAATTTTCACGATGAAAAAATGGATTTTGCATTGCCAACCGCTGGTGCTGGTATTAATTTCCGTTTAACACCTGTGTTAATGCTTAACATTCAAGAATCGTTTATGTTCACGGATGGCGATACTCGTGATGGAGTTGAAGAAGGTAAAAATGATGATTTTTTATACCATACTGCTGGTTTGACTTTCAATTTCGGAAGTAAAAACGATGCTGATAAAGATGGTGTTTCGGATGCAAAAGACAAATGTCCAGATACACCAGCCGGAGTTGAAGTAGATAAAACAGGTTGTCCTCGTGACAAAGACAATGATGGTATTGCTGATTATTTAGACGCTTGTCCAGATGTTGCAGGTACGCAAATGTTAAATGGTTGTCCAGATAAAGATAATGACGGAATTTCAGATAAAGATGACAGTTGTCCAGATCAAGCAGGTACAAAAATGTTATCAGGTTGTCCGGATGCCGATAATGATGGTGTAGCCGATAAAAATGATACGTGTCCGAATACAAAACCTGGAACAAAAGTAGATGCAAAAGGATGTGCTATGGATAGCGATAGTGATGGCGTTTCTGACGATGTAGACCGTTGTCCAAACCTTGCTGGTCCGGTTGCTTTAAAAGGATGTCCTGATGGCGATGGTGATGGGGTTGCCGATTTAGATGATCGTTGTCCAACAACAAAAGGAACATTAGCAAACAAAGGTTGTCCAGAAATTGCAAAACAAGATGCTGTACGAATCACCTATATTGGAAGTAAAATTTTCTTTGAAAACAATAGTGATAAATTAAAAGTAGCTTCGTTATCGCAATTGGATGAATTGGCTAAAATATTATACCGATACGAGGGCGCTAACTTACTTATTGAAGGTCATACCGATAGTAATGGTTCGGATGAATTGAACCAAGTGTTATCTCAAAAACGTACCGAATCAGTGAAAGCTTATTTGATACAAAAAGGAGTGGCGAGTAACCGATTAAGCGGAGTAGGTTTAGGTGAAGGTAAACCAGTTGCCGACAACAAAACGGCTCTAGGTCGTGCAAAAAATAGAAGAGTAGAATTAAAAACATCGTACTAATAAAAGGTTGGTTTTGGTTTTGGTTGAGAGCTGTCAATTTATTGGCAGCTCTTTTTTTATCTATAATCATTGACAATCAATGCGTTACTATATATTTTAACATAATTATATAATTTAAAATACAAATTGTATAACATATTAGAGTGATATCCGAAGTAGTTTTACACTAAGATATTTGAACTAAATCAAATAAATAAAACCATACTATTATGAACAAAAGTGTATTAAAATTTGGATTGTTTTCGACGATAATCCTATTAGGATTTTCTTCTTGTAAAGACAAAGAAAGCGATGTAGCTGAACAAAGAATTGCAGAACTTGAAAAGTACGTAGATTCATTAAAAACTGTTTCAGCCGAAGACTTGGAAACCAATTGGGATAAAATTTCAGAAGATTTTGACAGAAAAAGCACCGAAGCTAATGAAGCGTTAGCAACATTGGACGAAGATGCTAGAACAACATCTCAATCTAGAGTTACTACATCAACTACTAAGTATGATGAATTCAAAGCAAGTATCGATGCTAAAGTAAATGCACCAGAAGCAGTAGCACCAAGTCCATCACAATCGTTGAGAGACAGATTGTTCGGAGCTGGTAAAATTGGAGACGACATGAACTTTGGTTGGGTTAACAAAGACAACATCTTAAAAGTGTATGATACGTTTTACCAATCGTATAAAGACAACAAAGAAAGCTTCACAAGAGAAGATTATGATGAAATTAAATTGATGTGGGAAGCACTTGACGCTAGAAAAAATACTGTAGAAAAAGAAGGTTTATCTTCTGAAGACAATGGTAAAATTGCTTCTATAAAAGTGAAATTTTCACCAATGTTTAAAATGAACAGAGTTGGAGCTAAGAGCAGAGAAAACTCAGAAGCAAAAGAATAATAAAAGGAATAATTATTAATTCAATGAAGAATGACAATCAGGGATGGTTGTCATTTTTTTATGCCCAAAAGTCACCTAGTAGTTTC
>JAZKGN010000017.1:0-3702 GCA_040385945.1 Bacteroidota bacterium | reverse complement strand
TGACAATCAGGGATGGTTGTCATTTTTTTATGCCCAAAAGTCACCTAGTAGTTTCAGATATAAAAATGGGAATAATGCAACTTTATTGAAAAGTTTTATAACTCATCAGCTGGTTGTTTTTTCGACCTTTATAACTCTCACAGTAAGCAGTATAGTTAATAGTTAGGTTATGATAGCAGTTAAAAAAGAAGGTGTTGTTCTTAGCAAAACAAAGTTGGGTTTTGAAATGAAAGGAGTACTTAATCCTGCCGTTATCAAACACGACAACTTGATTCATGTTTTTTATCGCGCTGTGGCTAAAGGAAATTATTCGAGTATAGGCTATTGTTCATTAAAATCGCCATTAGAAGTCCACGAACGCCTCGAAGTGCCTGTGATTTTTCCACAACACGATTACGAAGAACACGGTGTTGAAGATCCAAGAATTGTTAAAATAGACGATACCTTTTACTTATCGTATTGTGCGTATGACGGACTTAATGCACTTGGAGCTTTGGCTACGTCAACCGATTTAAAAACCTGGACAAAATACGGACTCATTGTTCCTCAAATGTGTTTTGCCGAATTCAAACGATTGGCTCAAACCAAAGGAAAAATCAACGAAAGATACATACGCTACAATGAACACGATGGTGCAAAAGAAATCGACGGCAAGAAAGTGTTGGTTTGGGATAAAAATGTGGTTTTTTTTCCACGACGCATCAACGGAAAGTTATATTTTTTGCATCGCATCAAACCCGATATTCAACTCGTTAGTGTTACCGATTTAAGCGAATTAACACCCGAATTTTGGCAAAATTATTTTTTAAAATTTGACGAAGGAATTCTGCTTTCACCCAAACACAAACACGAAATAAGTTTCGTCGGAAGTGGTTGTCCGCCTATCGAAACGCAACATGGTTGGTTACTCATTTATCACGGTGTTTACGATGCGATAACGGGTTATATATATTGTACTTGCGCTGCTTTATTAGATAGTAATCATCCAGAAAAGGAAATCGCGCGTTTACCCTATCCGTTGTTCAAACCCGAAACCGAATGGGAACACAAAGGCGAAGTGAATAATGTTTGTTTCCCAACAGGAACAGTTATAGAAGGCGACACACTTTACATTTATTATGGCGCCGCCGACGAACGAATAGCTTGTGCTTCATTACAATTATCCGAATTATTAAAAGAACTACTACTTTATCCAACTCAAAATGAAAAATAGCATAGCACCATATAAAAACGATGTTAATTCAGCAAAGCAACAACAAGACCATGCTGCTTATCTCAAATTTAATTTTAAAAGAAAGCAGATCGACTTGCCAGAGATTTTGTTTGTTACATCGTATCCGCCACGCGAATGTGGTATTGCAACGTATT
Source organism: Bacteroidota bacterium (assembly GCA_040385945.1). Classification (GTDB taxonomy): domain Bacteria; phylum Bacteroidota; class Bacteroidia; order Flavobacteriales; family Flavobacteriaceae; genus Flavobacterium. Next base: position 2,334 of record JAZKGN010000017.1, on the reverse strand, counting down.
CGCAGGATTTAATCGAAGCATTGAATAATAAATTCAAAAAAACATTCGATATCAAAATTGCGGCGCTTCAATTGGAGGGTGATAGCTACGATTACTCGGATATTGTAAAGTATACTTTAATAACTGATAAAAAAGAATCGTATCAAGAACTTGCCGAAGAAATCAATAATAGCAAAATACAACTTGTTGTCATTCAACATGAATTTGGCTTATTCCGATCGAATGAAGCCGACTTTATTCAGTTTTTAAAAGCCATAAAAAAGCCCATTATTTTAGGATTTCACACTGTTTTGCCCAATCCAAATCTAACACTTCACGAACTGGTTCACGAAATAAATAACCATGTTGATGCCTTTATCGTAATGACAAAAGCGTCTGCAAAATTGTTGACCGATGATTATCAAATTGACAGCGAAAAAATTACGGTAATTCCACACGGAACTCATCTAATCAAATACGCTGATAAGGAAGTTTTAAAAGAGAAATACAATCTAAGTGGACGAAAAGTAATTTCCACTTTCGGATTGTTAAGTTCGGGAAAATGCATCGAAACGACCATCAATGCTTTACAAACCATTGTTACAAAAGAACCCAACGTTGTGTTTTTAATCATCGGGAAAACCCATCCAACTGTGGTGAAAAACGAAGGTGAAGTTTACAGAGAAAGTCTAATGGCTCGCATTGCCGAATTGCATTTGGAAAACAATGTCAAGTTCATCAATAAATACTTGCCATTAGATGAATTGTTAGCCTATTTACAACTTACCGATGTGTATTTGTTTACTTCAAAAGACAGAAACCAAGCGGTAAGCGGTACGTTTTCGTATGCGATAAGTTGTGGCTGTCCTATTATTTCTACGCCAATTCCGCATGCGGTTGAAGTGCTTGAAGGTGGTGCCGGAATCATAGTCGATTTTGAAAATCCAGCGCAATTGGCACAAGAAGTCATTAATTTATTAGGAAACAAAGAATTGCGAGCATCCATTTCTGCAAACGGAATTCACAAATTAGCACCCACTGTTTGGGAAAACTCGGCTTTGGCTCACGTCGATTTATTTAAAAAGATAAGCAAAGAAAAAATAGCACTGCATTATAAAATCCCGCCCATCAACTTGTATCATTTTAAAAATTTAACAACATCTTTCGGAATGATTCAGTTTGCTGTTATCAATCAACCTGATAGTCGTTCGGGTTATACGTTAGATGACAATGCACGTGCTTTGGTTGCCATTTGCCAGCATTATAAATTAACAAATGACCCATTAGATTTAGAATACATAACGTTGTATTTCAATTTTATAAAACATTGTTTACAAAAGGAAGGCTACTTTTTAAATTATGTTGATGACAACAAAAAATTTACGTCACAGAACAATGAAAACCTAGCCGATTCCAACGGAAGAGCTATTTGGGCACTGGGCTATTTGATATCATTGGATGATTTAGTCTCAGACGAGTTACTTTTTTCTGCAAAAAATGTATTTCAAAAAGCAATCACCTATGCGCAAAAAATCAATTCGCCACGAGCGATGGCATTTATCATAAAAGGAATTCATTACAGCAACAAAGCTTCCAATTCTAATAAAAATACACTTGTCGTTAAACACTTAGCAGATCGATTGGTGCAAATGTACCGACACGAAGCCAAACCCGATTGGTTGTGGTTTGAATGTTATTTGACCTATGGGAATAGTATTTTGCCAGAGGCGATGTTGTGCGCTTTTTTAGAAACAGGAAATGAAGTATACAAAGAAATTGCCAAAACGTCGTTCGACTTTTTATTGTCGACTGTTTTTAAAGACAATCGCATCAAAGTAATTTCAAATAAAGGCTGGATGCACAACCATAGCAAAACGGATATTATACCAAATGGAGGCGAGCAACCTATCGATGTGGCGTATACGATTTTGGCTTTAAGTACTTTTTTTAAAGTATTTAATGATGTTGCGTATTTGCAGAAAATGGAAACCGCTTTCAATTGGTTTTTAGGGAAAAACCACCTCAAACAAATTATTTATAATCCGTGTACTGGCGGTTGTTGTGATGGATTGGAAGAAGATCACGTTAATTTAAATCAAGGTGCCGAATCGACAATTAGCTATTTAATGGCACGACTTGAAATGGAAAATCAGTTTAGCAATGTGGCTACAAAAAACACTTTCAACAGCAATCTTTTTCAATATAAAACGCAAAACCAGAGCATTACATCTTAATCATGGCAATTAAAAAAATACACGTGTATGCTCCTAAAAAAAGCGATGCAAAGAAAAAAATGGAACCATCAAATTCCAAAACAAAATCGGTCAACTCCAAACAAAGCAACAAAAAAAGGCG
>JAZKGN010000016.1:1170-15354 GCA_040385945.1 Bacteroidota bacterium | reverse complement strand
AAGAAAATACAAATCCAGTTAAGTACTTATAAAATATGGCTACTACAAAAGAATTAAGCGTTGAGGACAAATTAAGAGCGCTATATGATTTACAGATTATCGATACCCGAATTGACGAAATCAGAAACGTAAGGGGTGAATTGCCTTTAGAAGTAGAAGATTTAGAAGATGAAGTAGCTGGTTTGTCTACTCGTTTAGAAAAACTACAAAGCGATTTAGCTTCTATTGAAGAGCAAATCAAAACAAAGAAAAACGCAATTGATGATCATCAAGCTGCGATTAAAAAATACACACAACAACAAGAAAGTGTTCGTAACAACAGAGAATTCAATTCTTTAACCAAAGAAGTAGAATTTCAAGAACTGGAAATCCAATTGGCTGAAAAGCAAATTAAGGAAATGAAAGCGTCTATTGAGCACAAAAAAGAAGTGATTACTAATTCTAAAGATAAATTAGAACAAAAGTCAACGCACTTAAAGCACAAAAAATCAGAGTTGAACGACATCATGTCTGAAACGCAAAAAGAAGAAGGTTATTTGACCGAAAAATCTTCTGAGTACGAAGCTTTAATCGAAGAGCGTTTGTTAGCGGCTTACAAAAGAATCCGTTCTAGCGTAAGAAATGGTTTAGCTGTCGTTTCTATCGAGCGTGGAGCTTCTGCTGGTTCGTTCTTTACAATTCCACCTCAGACACAAGTGGAAATTGCTGCCAGAAAAAAAATCATCACCGACGAACATTCTGGAAGAATATTAGTTGATGCTTCTCTTGCTGATGAAGAAAGAGAAAAAATGGAAAAATTATTCGCAAAAATGTAATAGCTTTAAATCCCGAAACTCTCGGGATTTTTTTATGCAACAAATCACTCAAAACATACTCGCCAAAAGCATCGGAATGTACCTCAACATTTTGAGCCACGTGCTGCCAGAAAAAGGGTATTCATTAGCATATACTTTTTTCAGCAATCCACGCAAAGGGAAATTACAAAAAGAGAATCTTCCAAAATTATTGCAACAAGCCGAACAGCATACGCACACCTATAACGAACGACAATTTCAAACCTATACTTGGAAAGGAAACGACGATGTCATTCTGCTAGTCCACGGTTGGGAAAGCAACGCCAATCGCTGGAGAGAACTGTTCAAGCAATTAAAAGAAACCAAAAAAACGGTGATTGCTATCGATGGTCCAGCCCACGGATTGTCGGACGGAAAAGAATTCAACGTGCCCATTTACGCCGAATTCATCAATATCATTTCGCAAAAATACAAACCCAAATTCCTAATTGCACATTCGATTGGAGGAACAGCAGCGGCATATTACCAACATCTGTATCCCAATCATACGTTACAAAAAATGGTATTGCTTGGCGCACCGTCCGATTTTAACATCATCTTGAAAAATTACATTGCCATTTTAAACCTGAATGCTAAAATCCACAATTACCTCATTGGCTATACCAAAGAACGTTTTGATATAGTTGTCGACGAATTTTCGGCGGCTAGTTTTTTAAAAAACACGACGATTCCCGGACTCATAGCGCACGATTTAAGCGACAATGTGGTTCGTTTTGAGGAAGCAAAAAAACTGGCCTCATCATGGAAAAATGCAAAACTCATCGAAACTAACGGACTCGGTCACAGCATGCACGATGCCTACTTGTATAAAACGGTAGTTGATTTTTTAGAAGCATAATGGCTTGGGCTTTTTTGTCATCGTAATTCCTGCTGCCTTTCCATAACTTTTTTACAAAAAGGTTATTCCCTTGCATCAGGGCTAGCATGAATCCATTTTCCCTTTTGTTCAAAATCACAACTACGTTTAGCTTCAAAATTTCTATCTTTGTCACATGGAAGAAAACCTTACTCGTATTAATAAATTTTTATCCGAAACCGGATTCTGTTCGCGACGCGAAGCCGATAAATTAATCGAGCAAGGAAGAGTAACCATCAACGGTGCAGTTCCAGAAATGGGCACCAAAATTTCTCCTAACGACGAAGTACGTGTCGACGGAAAACTCATTCGTGAAAACAATGACAAACCGGTTTATCTAGCCTTCAACAAACCAGTCGGAATTGAATGCACCACCAACCAAGAAGTACGCAACAACATCGTTGATTATATCAATTATCCCGAACGTATTTTTCCTATTGGTCGCTTGGACAAAGCCAGTGAAGGCTTGATTTTTATGACCAATGACGGCGATATCGTAAACAAAATACTTCGCGCCCGCAACAACCACGAAAAAGAATATATCGTTACGGTTAACCGTCCAATTACCGAACGATTTATTCAAAAAATGGCAAACGGTATTCCGATTTTAGATACCGTTACCCGTAAATGCAAAGTCGAACAAATCAGCAAATACATCTTTAAAATTATCTTAACACAAGGATTAAACCGTCAAATTCGACGCATGTGTGAATACCTCGATTTTGAAGTGGTGGCGTTAAAACGAACGCGAATTATCAACATTTCGTTAGATGTTCCTGTAGGTCGTTATCGCGATTTAACCGATGCCGAAATAACACAACTCAACGAACTCATTGCACCTTCAAGCAAAACAGAAGAAGCGAGTTTGCCAAAAAGCACTGGCTATGATCCTAAGAACAGAATCATAAAGAGAAAGTAGAACCATGTTTACCTTCAACAAAAATTACTTCGTTGTAACGCTATTGCTTTTTATTACAGAAGTCTTAATTGCCTTATATGTCCATGACAATTTTGTCCGACCGTATCTCGGTGATGTGATAGTGGTAATTTTAATCTACTGCTTTGTGAAATCGTTTGTGAAATTGCCTGTAGTAACAGTGGCAATAGCGGTATTGCTTTTTGCCTTCACTATAGAATTTCTTCAATACATAAATATCGTTGAAAAACTAGGAGTAAGCGACTCAAAATTAGCCCGAACAATTATCGGAACTTCTTTCGCTTGGGAAGATGTTGTATGTTATGTGGCAGGAATTATAATTGTAATGGCTGTCGAAAAAAAAAATTCAGAAAAAGAAATAAAAAATCAGTGACCATCCGTAAAATCGGCGTCATCCGCGTTCCTTCTTACACAAAAACTTCCTCACTCACTCCATCAAAACTCGCAAAAACCATACTTGGATGCGAATCCTGATGAAACATAATTCCGTTTTTATCAATAGCAATCGCACCCGCAAAACCATCATACGGCAAGAGTTCGTTGAAGGTTTTTTCAAAGGCTTTTTCCAATGAAAAACCATCCGTAACACGTGTCACTATTTTTGCAGCTGTGGCATTGCTTACAATGTCTTCGCCGACTCCGGTTAGACTTACACCACAAAAGGCATTGGCATAATTTCCGGCAACGGTAGCCGAATCGGAAATGCGTCCCGGAATCTCAAATCCTTTTCCGCCTGTAGAAGTCGCTGCTGCCAATTTTCCATCAGCATCCAATGCAACACAACCTACTGTTCCTACTCCAGTTGCTGCAAGTTTGGCTTCGTATTCGTGTCGTCGTTGTTCAATTTCTGTAGAGAATTTTTCAAATCCGTGTTGGCGAGCAAAATTTGTAGCTCCACTTCCGCCCAAAACCCTATCGTCTACATTCATCAATACTTGCGCAACTTGAATCGGATTTTTTACCTCTTCAATATTAATCACGCCACTCATTTTTTGGGTTTCGCCATCCATTAAAGAAGCGCTCATTCTGATCTTTCCATCAGCTTGAATCTGCGAACCAATTCCGGCATTGAACAACGCATCATCTTCCAACAACGAAACCGCATACACTGCTGTTTCAACAGCCGAATGCGTTTTCATGTAATTGTAAGCGTCCTTAACAATACGCAATAAAGCGTTTTGTTTGGCAACTTTTGTTTCGTGATTGGTGGACGATTCTGAGAAAAAACCGCCGTGGATGATTATTTTCATTTAGATTTTTAGATTTTTAGACTAGCTAAGATAGTCTATACATATTGCGAAGAATGAATACTCATCTTAAACGTATCCAAATCAAACGTATCGTGTTTGCTCATAACGTGCGTCACCAAATGATTAATCGAAATTGGTTTACCCAATTCGACTTGCGTTAAATTGGTATCTTTAATCTCACGACCATCAACCAAAATAACCAGTCCAGAACCAATAGCTTCCATTTGTCGTCCGTTAAGGATTAACAAACCGGTATCTTCTCCAAGTCCAATTCCAAGCACTTTCGGATTACCAACAACAGCTTGAAACAAACGTCCAATGCGTCCTCGTTGCACAAAATGAGTATCGATAATTACGTCATCAATCAAACCTAATCCTGATGTGATTTTCACTTCACCTTTTAACAACGCTTCCGAGCTACTTCCTTGATAAATCATATTATTGGAAGCTGCAGCAGCACCTGCTGAAGTTCCGGCATAAATAAATTCTTCGTTCTTGTATTTGTCGAGTATGATATCCTGAAAAGGCGTTCCTCCCAAAATAGAAGTCAAACGCAATTGATCACCACCAGTAAACATTACGACATCAGCTACTTTTAAACGCTCCAAAACCTCAGGATCCATGGCTTGCTCGCGACGCTCAATGTTCAAAACATCTACATTATTAGCACCTAAATAGCTAAACGCTTTGACGTATTCGGCACCAATTTCCTTCGGGATTTTGGATGCAGTAGTCACCACTTCTACTCTAGATAATTCTTGTAATTTCGATTCTTTGATAAGTCGCTTCAAAATGCCTTCCTCAAAGAAATTCAAATTTTGCGGTTTGTTTTTATCCAAATCGGTTTCGGTAAAACTGCCTTTGTCAACAGCTCCGCCTATTATTATTAATTTTCCTCGTATGTTCATGCCGTAAAAATAACGATTTCTTAATAGTACGCAAATCAATTTAACGGTTTTGAAGCAAAACTTATTGTGTACTTTTCAACAATTGGCAAGTCATTTAGACTTCTTAGATTGACTTAGATTGTTGGACTTCTTAAATTTTCTCATTTCAAAATCTAAGAAACGAAATGTGTCTAACAATCTAAAAATCAATGTAAAATTAACAGAGTAAATAAAAAACACACTTTTTCTCATCTAAAATGTTTCAGAGTAACAAATATTTTTTATTTTTAACAAATTCATTACCATCTTATCAAAATAAACAATACCATAATTCTATGAAAATCGATAAAATTCAAGCGTTACGTGGACCAAATATTTGGAGTGTACAAAGAAAAAAATTAATCCAAATGCGTTTGGATTTAGAAGAAATGGAAGAGCGTCCCACGAACAAAATTGAAGGTTTTCGGGAACGTATTGAAGCCATGTTTCCTACCATGATTGAGCACCGTTGCTCTGAGGGTTGTCGTGGCGGTTTTTTTATGCGAATTGACAAAGGCACATGGATGGGTCATGTAATTGAACATATTGCTCTTGAAATTCAAACATTAGCCGGAATGGAAACTGGTTTTGGACGCACTCGCGAAACCAAAACACCCGGAATATACAATGTTGTTTTTAGCTATACCGAAGAAAATGTCGGAATGTTTGCTGCCGAAAGTGCTGTAAATATCGCACAATCGTTAATCGATGGCGTTCCTTATGATTTGGATGCCGATATTCAGAGAATGCGTGAAATTAGAGAACGTGTGCGTCTTGGTCCATCAACAGGAAGTATTGTTGAAGAAGCAGTTGCCCGTGATATTCCGTGGATTCGTCTCGGAACCAATTCATTAGTACAATTGGGTTATGGTGTCAACCAAATGCGTTTTCAAGCTACCATTACCTGCAAAACTAGCAACATTGCTGTGGATATTGCGTGTAATAAAGAACAAACGAAAAAGATGCTTGATGCTGCTTCTATTCCGGTGGCAAGTGGCGGAATATGTGTTGATGATGAAGATTTAAAAACGGTTATCGATAAAATTGGCTATCCAATCGTGATAAAACCATTGGATGGCAACCACGGAAAAGGCGCTTCTATCAATGTAAAAAAATGGGATGATGCAGTGGAAGGTTTAGCCTATGCAAAGAAATACAGCCATCGTGTTATTGTAGAAAAATTCATTACAGGTTATGATTTTAGAGTTTTAATCATCGACAACAAATTGGTTGCTGCTGCCAAACGCGAGCCTGCTCACGTAAAAGGTGACGGCAAACAAACCATTCAAGAATTAATTGACGAAACGAATCTCGATCCGAAAAGAGGCTACGGTCACGAAAATGTGCTGACGCAAATTGATGTCGACAGAGACACAACCGATTTATTAGAAAAATTAAATTACACCTTAGCAACCGTTCCTAGAAAAGATGAAGTTGTTTATTTGAAATCGACTGCCAATTTAAGTACAGGCGGAACTTCAATAGATGTCACCGATATGATGCATCCCGAAAACATCTTTCTTTGCGAGCGTATTTCTCGTGTGATTGGATTGGACGTTTGTGGTGTCGATATCATGGCAGAGAACCTAACGCAACCTTTAAAAGAAAATGGCGGTTGCATTTTGGAAGTCAACGCCGCACCAGGTTTCCGTATGCACTTAGCACCTTCTGAAGGTTTGCCAAGAAACGTTGCTGCTCCGGTTATCGACATGTTGTATCCTCCAGGAAAACCAAGTCGTATTCCGATTATTGCGGTTACTGGAACGAATGGAAAAACAACAACTACCCGATTGTTAGCTCACATTGTAAAAAACAATGGCTATAAAGTAGGTTTCACAACTTCGGACGGAATTTATGTGCAAAACCACATGATGGAAAAAGGTGACACGACCGGACCCGTTTCTGCAGAATATATTTTGAAAGATCCAACAGTAGAATTTGCCGTTTTGGAAACCGCTCGTGGCGGAATTCTTCGCTCGGGATTGGGCTTTAGCCGTTGTGACATTGGAATCATTACCAACATTCAGGAAGACCATTTGGGATTATCTGATATTCATAACTTGGACGATTTAGCACGTGTTAAAGCGACGGTGGTAAAAAGCATCCGCAAAGATGGTTGGGCGATTTTAAATGCTGAAGACGAGCAATGTTTGAAAATTGCTAACGAATTGAGTTGCAATATCGCTTATTTCTCTATGGATGAGAACAATCCAAAAGTAAAAGAATTTTCAAAACTTGGTAAAATTGTAGCTGTTTACGAAAACGGATTTATAACTATCAAAAAAGGCGAATGGAAAATCAGAGTTGAACGTGCCACTCACGTTCCGTTAACCATGGCTGGAAAAGCACGATTCATGATTGCCAATGTTTTGGCAGCTACTTTAGCAGCTTATTTACAAGGATTTAAAACGGAAGACATTAGTTTATCATTGCAAACGTTTATTCCGAGTGCTGCTCAAACTCCGGGTAGAATGAATATTTTTGAGTTTAAAAAATTCAAAGTGTTGATCGATTTTGCACACAATCCATCGGGTTATAAAGGTGTGGAAGAGTTCTTGACAAGTGTTGAAGCTACCAAAAAAATCGGAATAATAGCTGGAGTTGGCGACCGTCGCGACGAAGACATAAAAGAATGCGCGACCATTGCTGCTCGTATGTTTGATCATATCATCATCCGTCAAGAAAAACATTTACGCGGACGAACCGAAGAAGAAATTATTGCGCTTATTATGGAAGGCATCAAAGAATCTGGGAAAACAGTAACTACCGAAATCATCAAAAGAGAAGTGGAAGCTATCAAACATGCTATTGACAATGCTGAAGAAGGAAGTTTCATTACAGCTTTAAGCGATGTTGTCACCAATGCAATCGGAATTGTTCAAGAATATTTGGATAAGGAAAATGAGGAATGAAATAGTTAATTAAAGAAGAATTTTTACATAATTTAAACTGCTATTCAAAGTCAAATGACATTGAGTAGCAGTTTTATTTTAATCAACTTTATCCGCTGTACTGTATTTTTTTGTAGCTTTATATCCTTCAAAATCAGATGGAAACCAGATACCATTCAAAAAAACGGGGCAAATCCGAAAAGCCAAATGAGTAGGAAATTAATACTTCAATAGCATGCCTAAATATGTAATAGAAAGAGAAATTCCGGGAGCTGGCAATCTAACTCCAGAACAATTAAAAGGGATATCACAAACCTCTTGTGGTGTACTGAGCAAAATGGGACCTGAAATACAATGGGTTAATAGTTATGTAACTAAAGATAAAATTTACTGCGTGTACATTGCACCAAATGAAGCTATGGTTCGCGAACATGCGCAACAAGGCGGATTTCCTGCCAATTCAGTTAGTGAAGTTTTTTCAAACATCGATCCAACCACTGCCGAATAACAAGAGTTGTTACAACACTCACTATCTTTACCTTATGTGTAACAAAGGATAATGTCTTTAGTCTAACTAAACGTTATCCTTTTTTTATACATTTACACCAAGAAAAAATTCGAATTATGAACAAAAAAATTATCCTTTTCCTTAGCTTTTTTATAGCATTTACAACACAGGCCCAGTTAAAAAAAATCACTTTAGAAGATGGTGTTTTACAACAAGGACGTAAGTTTGGCGCTGATAAATTAACCGGTTTTCAATGGATTCCGAACACCAATAAATATGTTTACTATAAAGATTCGTGGACTCTTATGGTAATAGGGACTCAAGGTCCAAATTCCATAGCAACACCAACTTTGGCAGAAATCAATACAGCGCTGGGCACCAAACTCAAAAACTTCTTTGGGACCGAATGGTTAGACGCTAATACAATAATGATTTCTGAAAATGGTAAATATTACACTTACAATGTAGGAACAAAATCGGGACAGCTTACACAACAATCTTCGGATGAAGCCGAAAACCAAACCTTTGACAAGACAAAACAACACCTTGCTTTTACGGAAGGTAACAATTTGTTTTATTATAATAGTAAGATGGGCAAAGTTGCGATTACGAATAATACTGACAAAAATATCGTTTCGGGACAATCCATTTCGAGAAATGAATTCGGAATCAATGGCGGAATATTTTGGTCGCCAAAAGCATCGTATTTAGCCTTTTACCAAAAAGATGAAGCCGATGTTGCCGATTATCCATTGTTAGATATTAATGAAACACCTGGTAAATTGGTATCGATTAAATACCCAATGATTGGTCAAAAATCGGAGAAACCAAAAGTCGGAATCTACAATTTTGCAACAGGGAAAACCGTTTTCATCACACCAAAAAACAACCCAGAAGATTATCTTACCAATTTATCTTGGTCGCCTGACGAAAAATTTATTTTGATTGCCGAATTAAATCGTGGTCAAAACGACATGCATTTGAATGTATATGATGCCAATTCTGGAGCATTTATCAGAACCATTTTAAATGAAACCAATTCGAAATGGGTAGAGCCAGAACACGATGCGTATTTTCCAAATGCCACTTCCAACAACTTTATTTGGTTTAGTGAAAAAAATGGATTTCACAATTTGTATTACTATACTATCGAAGGAAAATTGATTAAGCAATTGACGAATAATACATTTCCAGCTCGCGAAATCATCGGTTCAAACCCAGCTGGAACTGAAGTTTATTTCAAAGCTACCGGTCAAAACGGAACCAATATGCTTGTCTATAAAGTCGATTTAAAAGGAAAGCAAACCTTAATTACAAAAGATTTAGGCGTTCACAATGTGGTTATTTCTTCTGATGCCAATTGGATTTTTGACGAATATTCCAATCACAACACGCCTTCAAAATCGCTATTGTATGATAAAAAAGGAAAAGTGACTACGTTGCTAGAAAGCAAAAACAAATACGAGGGTTATGAAATGGGTTCAGCCGAAATCAAAACCATCAAATCTGCCGATGGAACTACCGATTTATACACGCGTTTAATCAAACCAAGTAATTTTGATCCTTCAAAAAAATATCCAGTTTTGGTGTATGTTTATGGCGGACCACATGCGCAAATGATTACCAATTCCTATTTGGATGGTGCTAATTTGTGGATGTATTGGATGGCAGAACAAGGTTATTTGGTGTTTACTTTAGACAACAGAGGTTCTGACAATCGCGGATTTGCTTTTGAAAGCGCTATTCACGGAAGATTAGGCGTAAACGAAATGGACGATCAACTAAAAGGTGTCGACTATTTAAAATCGTTGCCTTATGTTGACGGTAATCGCTTGGCAGTTCATGGTTGGAGTTATGGTGGTTTTATGACGACATCGTTGATGTTGCGTAAGCCTGACACGTTTAAAGTGGGTGTTGCTGGCGGACCAGTAACCGATTGGAAGTATTATGAAATTATGTATGGCGAGCGTTATATGGACACACCTTCTGAAAATCAAAAAGGGTTTGACGAAGCAAGTACGCTGAGCTATGTAAAAGATTTGAAAGGAAAATTACTTTTAATTCACGGCACGAGCGATGATGTTGTAGTGATGCAACACAATTTTGCTTTGATTAAGAAATTCGTCGAAGCTGGAAAACAAATTGATTTCTTTGCCTATCCAATGCACAAGCACAATGTTTTAGGAAAAGACCGTGTGCATTTGATGACGAAGGTGTTGAATTACGTTATTGATAATAATAAGTAGAAGCTATTTCCTGCTGTTCGCTGTATCTTTTGTTTCGCTGTGCTCCACAAAAGGATGCCGCTTCCATTAGGGCTAAAAAACAAACGTGTTACAATACGTCTTTCCTATGCATGCGGGAATCCATGTGTTAAGGTTATAGATTCCCGCATACGCGGGAAAGACACAAGAGAATGAAAAATAAAAATCCCCAATTTCAGACAAATTTGAAATTGGGGATTTTTATTTTTAGGATAACCTATTACGTTTTTTGTTTTTTCTTTCTTGCTGCCGGAAACAAAACATTGTTTAATATCAATCGGAATCCCGGTGAAGTTGGATGCAAATCTAAAACCGTTGGTTCATCGCCTACTCGATGTTGGTAATCTTCCGGATCATGACCTCCGTAAAAAGTAAACATTCCTTTACCTTTTTGACCGTGAATGTATCGCGCTTCACCATTTATTTCATTTTCTCCTAAAGTTAATACATTCGATTTAACCAATTTACTGTCAAAAGAAGTCGTTTGTCCCATAAACCCTTTAACCAATTGCGTGTGATTTTGACAAAGCATACTCGGAATTGGATCCCATTTTGCAGAGAATTCCATCAAGGTAAAGTAATCTTTATCCATCATGATTCTTCTTTTTTCAGTCATGTCGATATCGGAAAATTCATAATGTTCGGGCTTTCTATCTAAAATAAAATCTTTAAAAGCGAAGGTTTTAGAGTAGTCAATTTTGGATTGGTAATTGGGTTCGCTATCGTCGCCATCAAACATGGGTTCACAAATATCGTGACCTTCAGCCGATAAAGCGATATCAAAACTGTCGGTCGCCGAACACATTGCAAACATAAATCCGCCACCAATAACAAAGTCCCTGATTTTTTTTGCAACTGCCAATTTCTCTTCTGAAACTTTGGCGTAACCTAATTTTTTAGCCAAGGCTTCGGCATCTTTTTTCTGCTCAATATACCACGGAGCATTTCTGTAGGCACCATAAAATTTACCATACTGACCCGTAAAATCTTCGTGATGCAAGTGCAACCAATCGTATAATAATAGTTCGTCGGCTAATACTTCTTCATCATACACTTCTTTGTACGGAATTTCAGCATATTTCAAAACCATCGTTACCGCATCGTCCCAAGGTTGTTTTCCTTTTGGCGTATAGACTGCAATTTTGGGCGCTTTTTCAAGTACCACCGTTTCCATATTTTGTGACGGACTCGAAATATCTTCTAAAATTTGATTTGTTTCTGCATCCGAAAGCACTTCAAAACTAACGCCTCGAATTTGACATTCTTTTCTAATATCTGGAGCGTCGGGTAATAAGAAAGAACCACCGCGATAGTTGAGTAGCCAACTCGCTTTGTACTGTTTATCCAAACACCAATACGTTATTCCATAAGCCTTAAGATGGTTTTTTTGAGTAACCTCATCCATGGGTAATAATATAAAATTAGCCCAAGAATTGGTTGAAATAACGGTAAAGAGAAAGTAAAAAAAAGTGGTTTTTACAACGTTCATTTTAAAAATAAATTTAGTCGAAGATACTATTTTCAGAAATACTTTTCACTAAAATAAAGTTAATAAATATAAAAACACGTAGAAATACGTATAGGAGAGAAAAATTTACTTTTTACCTTTGAAATTGTAAACGAATAATGATATAAGACATGAATGCCAAAAATCTATACCAAAAAAATACAACCTCAAAAAACATGGCTTTTATAAAAAAAATTGGGCTACTCCTTTTAATTGCTGCCGTTGTTCTTTATTTATTTTTATCCGTTAAATTTTTAATCAGTTAAATTTAAAGTGATAAATAATCGATATCTATGATTTTATTTTGAATAGCATACACAACTAAACCAGCTATGTTCTTCGATTCGGTTTTAATAAGCAGGTTATTCCGATGTCCTTCTACTGTCCTCGGACTTATACACAAGTTTTCTCCTATCTCGTTTGTATTGAGTTGCTGACAAATTAATTGCAATACTTCCTTTTCTCGCGACGTTAAAAGATTGTCGTTCGCGTTCTTTTTCGACTTACTATTGGAAGGTAAAATTCCGCCTTGAATTACCTTTAACACGTTTTCATTATAATAAAATCCTTTATTTGACACTTCATTTATAGTGTGCAACATTTCGTTTGGAGTAGCATTTTTTACCAAATAAGAAACGGCTCCTACTTGTATCATATTGGCAATAAACGAATTGGTATTATAGCTAGTTAGCGCAATTATTTTAATTTGCGGAAATGTGGTATGTATAATTTTAGTAGCTTCAACTCCGTTTAAAAACGGCATTTTTAAATCCATTAAAATGATGTCGGGCAATTCTTTTGGATTGGAACTTAAAAAATTAACCAGCTCGCTTCCATTAGATGCTTCAAAAACAATGTTGATATTTTTCTCTCTTTTTAATAAAAAGGCAATTCCTTTTCGGAACAACTCTTCATCATCGGCTAATAGTATGTTGATTATTTTATTCATCTTTTAAAAAGTAAATACAATTTGAGTTCCTTTATTTAAATGGGACGTAATTTTCATCGCGCCTTTTATGAAATTTATTCTTCCTTCTATATTTTTCATGCCAAGTCCTTTTTGATTTTTTTTATCATCAACATCAAATCCCAATCCATTATCCGAGTACGAACATGTGTTAACGCCTTTCACCACTTCAAAAATAATTACAATTTCAGTGGCCTTTCCATGACGCAAGGAGTTGTTCATGAGTTCTTGTAAGACTCTAAAAATGTGTAAATGCTTTTGTCTGTCTACCGTTTCAAAATTGACATGACTTTCATAATTTACATTCACCGATTTACTGCTGTTGAATTCCAAAGCCAATTCAGCAATTCCAGCATTTAATCCAAATTTTTCTAATACTGGTGGCAATAAATCATGCGCAATTCGGCGGGAATTTTCTAACGCTTTGGTTGTTAAACTTATTATATTTTCAGTAATTTCATTGGTTTCTGCTTTGGTCAAATCGGGTGCATTTAGCATGTGACTGTTTAACGAAACGATGTTTAATTTCGAACTGATATCGTCATGTAAATCTTGAGCAATGCGTTTGCGTTCTTCCTCTTGGGTAATGATAACGGCGCTTAAAAGATCTTTTTGATAATTCAATTCTAGGTTTTTTTTCTCTAGTTGTTGCTTCATTATTTTTTTTCTGGAGAAATAGAAAAACAAAATCAAAACCAAAGCCATCAACATAAAGGCAAGAAAGGTATATACAATGACCTTGATTATTTCGGAATCATTCATTTTTTTCTACAGTTTTAATTAAATCAACCCTTCTCAATTCATATAAAATGAACAATTGATACACTACATATAAATATATATTTAGATCAAAAATATATCGAAACGGAGTCCTACTATCTAATGATATCAGCAAATTGCATGTTAAAAAAACAATGGTACTTCCAAATAAATAAATCAACAAACCAATATTGATATAATAAAATTCTTTTTTCTCATTTAATAAATTATACAAATGAAATGTTGCATAGACTATTAATGGCAATGAAGTAATAAAAATTTCGAGTAAATTAAATCGGTTAAAATGACTCCAATCGATACTATACTGTACAAAAAGAACAGCCAAACAAAGCACCAAACTAATAACAATTATTTTTTTTTGAAATGCCTCTTTGAGTACATGAAAATAAAACAAGCTCAATAAAACAAACTGCAGAAAAAAATAGAAATGCGATAAAAACAAAT
>JAZKGN010000016.1:0-1160 GCA_040385945.1 Bacteroidota bacterium | reverse complement strand
CAGTAATTTGAATTACAAACATCACCAAACTGTATAATGTCAGAATTTTAAAAGGGATTTTATTTTTAGAAAAATCTTTTAAAAAAAGAATACAATTTAGCAATAAAAGTACATATCCAATATTTGTAAATAGTTTAGATAGCAATAATTTATGGGTTTAGCGTGTATAATGGACTATTGACATCGCACGTTCTTGGACAAGGTGCTGTAAAATCATAAACATAAGCACCAGCAGCTTCATCAATTAAATCATTCCCGTTTGCATCAACTCCAACCAACATTAATTTATAATCGCCATTTTCATCAATCCCACAATAAGCACGTACATCTTGAACATTGGTTTCTGCCATTAATTGGGTAATATCTGCTTGTGGAATTAAATACGCTTTTACAATATTTTCAGGATTATCACGCCAATTTTTTGCCCAAGCTTGAGCTGTTGCTAAGGTAATTGTGTTTGTAGACATTTTGTTTAAAATGATTAGAGGTTAATATTTTTTAAATTTAGAAGAAAAAATAGAACCGACAAAAATTCTGACAAAAAAACACGTAGAATTACTTACATTTTTCTTTAAAAAGTAAGAAAATCTAAGAATAGAATGCTAGGATAAAACGATGGAATTAAAAAGGAACATCACTGTTGTCTTCTTCATTGACACTGCTCCCAAAAGCTTCATTAGGCGAAGGCAGGTTTTTGGTTTGAAACGGATTATCGTCGTGATTCATTTTAGAAGGCAAGTCGTCATAACTTCCTGAATATTCTTCTAAATTGTCGAATTTACCGAGGTTTCCGATGAATTTCAAACGAATACTTTCGAGTGAACCGTTTCTGTGCTTGGCAATAATAAATTCGGCTTGGCCTTCGGTTGGCGATTGTTCATCGTCATCCCATTCTTCAATTTTATAATATTCCGGACGGTAAATAAAAGATACAATATCGGCATCTTGCTCAATTGCACCCGATTCACGTAAGTCGGACAACAAAGGTCGTTTGCTCGAACCACGTGTTTCAACAGCACGAGATAATTGCGATAAGGCAATCACAGGAACACCCAATTCTTTGGCTAAGGCTTTTAAATTTCTAGAAATGGTAGAAATTTCTTGTTCTCTGTTTCCGCCACCTTTTCCGTTGCTTCCACCAGCCGTCATCAATTGAAGGT
>JAZKGN010000015.1:47763-59811 GCA_040385945.1 Bacteroidota bacterium | reverse complement strand
GGTGAAAATAATGTCCCAAACCTGAATCGTGGAGTTTTCGTTGCTGGTCTTTCAAGTCGCCTTTGGTAGCGACTATCAATTTGTACTTGCCGTGCAAAGCGGCCAATGTTTCTTCCACACCGTCTAATAATTCGATAGGTTTTTGCAATAGCTCTTTTCCGTAGTCAATAATTTTTTGAATAATTTCGATTGAAATTGTGTTGTTTGAAATCCGCATCGCCGCTTCAATCATCGACAAAATGTAGCCTTTAATTCCGTAACCATACAAATTTAAATTGGCAATTTCTACACGAAACAACTCCTGTGACAAGCCTTGATTGGACAAATAATCCGACAACAAAGCACAGAACTTTTCTTCCGTTTCTTGAAAATACGGTTCGTTGACAAACAGAGTATCGTCGGCGTCGAAAGCGATTACTTTTAGGTTCATACTTTTATCCTTAACTTATTGTCGCGCCATTATTCACACCATCTGCATCTGGATTTACAAAAACCAATTTTCCTTCTGCGTTATTCGTCATCAAAATCATGCCTTCACTTTCTACACCTCGCAGTGCTCTTGGTGCTAAATTCACCAAAACCGTCACGCGTTTTCCGATTACTTCTTCTGGCGAAAAATGTTCTGCAATTCCGGAAACAATCGTACGAACGTCCATTCCCGTGTCGACTTTTAATACTAAAAGCTTGTTGGCTTTTGGCATTTTTTCGGCTTCAACAATGGTCCCAACACGCAAATCCAATTTTGCAAAATCGTCAAATGTTGACGTTGGTTTTTGTGGTTCAACAACTTGATTCTCCATAACATTCGCTTTTTTAGTCGCTTCTAATTTGTCTATTTGTTTTTGAATTTCAGCATCTTCAATTTGAGCAAAAAGTATTTCCGCTTCTCCTATTTGATGTCCGACTTTTAGCAATACCGAAGTTTCAGAAACAGCACTCCAATTCAATTTATTTTGTTTTAATATCGTCCCTAATTTAGCTGAAGTAAACGGCAAAAAAGGCTCTGATAATACCTGCAAAGCAGCAGCGATTTGTAACGCTACATACATTTGCGTTTGCACGCGCTCCGGATCAGTTTTCACCATTTTCCATGGTTCTTCGTCGGCTAAATATTTATTTCCCAAACGCGCCACATTCATCAATTCACCTTGTGCTTCTCTAAAACGGTAGCGCTCTATCGAACTTGCGATTACCGCTGGATAGGCTTTTAATTCTGCCAACGTTTGTTCATCCACTTCCGAAAATGCATTCGGTTGCGGAACAATTCCGTTGTAATATTTATTGGTCAGCACGACCACTCTATTGATAAAATTACCAAAAATCGCTGCCAATTCGTTGTTGTTTCTCGCTTGAAAATCCTTCCAAGTAAAGTCGTTATCCTTTGTTTCTGGTGCGTTTGATGTCAACGCATAACGCAAACTATCTTGCTTATCTGGGAAATCCAATAAGTATTCGTGCAACCAAACTGCCCAGTTTTTAGAAGTCGAAAGTTTGTTGCCTTCTAAATTCAAAAATTCATTCGCTGGAACATTATCGGGCAAAATAAAACTGCCTTCTGCTTTCAACATCGCCGGAAAAATAATACAATGAAAAACGATATTGTCTTTTCCTATAAAGTGGACTAACTTCGTGTCGTCCTTCTTCCAATAATCTTCCCAATTTTTACCTTCTCGTGCTGCCCATTCTTTGGTTGCTGAGATGTAGCCAATTGGAGCATCAAACCATACGTAAAGCTTTTTCCCTTCGGCTCCTGGTACTGGAACATCAATTCCCCAATCCAAATCACGCGTTACAGCACGCGGTTTTAAGCCGTCGTCCAACCACGATTTTACTTGTCCGAGTACATTCGTTTTCCAATCTTTCGCATGTCCGACCAATATCCATTCTTTTAAAAAATCTTGGTATCTATCCAATGGCAAAAACCAATGTTTGGTTTCTTTCAAAATCGGTGTTTCTCCTGTTATTGTTGATTTCGGATTAATCAAATCGGTGGCATTCAAAGTCGAACCACAACGCTCACATTGATCGCCATACGCTTCTTCGTTACCGCATTTCGGACAGGTTCCTACTACAAATCGGTCAGCCAAAAACTGATCGGCTTTAGCGTCGTACAGTTGCTCCGTCACTTCTTCAATGAAATCGCCGTTGTCGTACAATTTCTTGAAAAATTCGGATGCAGTATCGTGGTGAATTTTAGAAGACGTTCTCGAATAATTATCAAACGAAATTCCGAAATCGATAAACGATTTTCTAATAATTCCGTCGTATTTGTCAATCACTTCTTGTGGCGTAATGCCTTCTTTTTTGGCTTTCATCGAAATCGCCACTCCGTGTTCATCGCTTCCGCAAATGAATGCCACATCTTTTCCCTGCAAACGCAAATAACGCGCATAAATATCACTCGGCACATAAACGCCCGCCAAATGCCCAATATGAATCGGTCCGTTGGTGTATGGCAAAGCAGCGGTAATGGTATATCTTTTTGGATTCTCTAACATCGTATTTTTGGTATCTAATCTGCAAAAATAAGCAATAGATTTTTTATTTGAAGCTATTTCCTGCTATCCGTTGCAATCTTTTTGTCATTCCGCTACGCTACATTGATTTCCCTCCGCTGCGCTTCGGGTAATCCAAAAAGATTTTCTCTTCTATCAGGGCTAAAAATCCGCGTAAATCAGTAAAATCCGTGTCATCCGCGTTCCAATGAAGAATAACTTTTTATACATTTGCTCAACAGATACAAATCTAAATGAAGAAGACAGCATTCGTTTTATTATTCCTCTTTACAATTTCAACTATCCATTCTCAAAAAAAGATGATCACTCCACCGTATTTAAAAAAAGGCGACACCATTGCTATCGTTGCCACCGCTCGTAAAAACATCGAAGACAATTTGCAAACTTCCATCGGTTGGTTAAAAAGTTGGGGCATCGAAGTCGTTATCGGTAAAACCATCGGCTTAGACCGAAACCAACTCGCTGGAACGGATGAAGAACGTGCCGCCGATTTTCAAACGCAACTCGACAACCCGAATATCAAAGCCATTTGGTGTGTACGTGGCGGTTACGGAACCGTGCGTATCATCGATTTATTGGACTTCACCAAATTCAAACAATCTCCAAAATGGATTGTTGGTTTTAGTGACGTGACTGTTTTGCACAGTCATTTGAATACGATGGGCTATCAATCCATTCATGGCATTATGCCCGTGAGTGTAAAAGCTACAGAAGAAGCTAAAGAAAGTCTGCGAAAAGCCTTGTTTGGAGAACATTTAGAATATACCGTTCCGTGTGAGAACATGAACCGTTTGGGTAAAGCCAAAGGCGAATTGGTTGGTGGCAATTTATCGATTTTATATAGTTTGTTTGGTTCGCCATCGGCAATTGATTGCACCGATAAGATTTTATTTATCGAAGATTTGGACGAATACTTGTACCACATCGATCGTATGATGATGAACCTCAAACGCAACGGTTGCCTCGAAAGTTTAAAAGGAATTATCGTAGGTGGCATGACCAAAATGAACGACAACGAAATTCCGTGGGGAAAAGATGCACTTCAAATCATTGACGATGTGACTTCAAAATACAATATTCCGATTATCTATAACTTCCCCGCTGGGCATATGGCAGACAATCGCGCGTTGCTTTTTGGAAAACAAGTGACTATGGAAGTGAATGATTTGGAGAGTAAAGTAATTTTTGAGTAGACTTCTTAGACATTTTAGACTGACTTAGACTTCTTAGAAAGTTGGATTAAAGTCTAAGTAGTCTAACAATCTAAGCCCGTCTAAAAGGTCTAAACTATGGCATCACACAACGAACTAGGAAAACTCGGAGAAGAATTAGCTGTAGCACATCTGCAACAAAACGGCTATACCATTCTCGAAACCAATTGGACATTTCAAAAAGCCGAAATTGATATTATCGCTCAAAAAGAAAATGTACTCGCCATTGTAGAAGTCAAAACACGTTCGTCTATCGAATTTGGTTTGCCGCAAGATTTTGTAAAACCTAAAAAAATCCAACTGCTGGTAAAAGCGGTCAATGAATATGTAATTTCGAACGATTTGGATGTTGACGTTCGGTTTGACATTATTGCCATAAACAAAGAAAACAACGAATTCCACATCGAGCATATTGAAGATGCTTTTTATTATTTTTAATCAATTAGTATGCAAAAACTACTCTTACTTCACGGTGCATTAGGAAGTGAAAAAAGCTTACAACCATTAGCCTTAGCCTTGCAAAATGATTTTGAAATTCACACGCTAACTTTTAAAGGTCATGGCGGAAGTGCAATTCCGGAAAATGATTTCACGATGAAAGGTTTTGCTGATGAAGTTCTTGCATATTTGAACCAAAACAATATTGCCGAAATTTCGATTTTTGGTTACAGCATGGGCGGTTATGTTGGCTTATACATGGCGAAACATTTTCCAGAAAAGGTTTCAAAACTGTATACATTAGCAACCAAAATTAATTGGACGATTGATGGTGCGAAAAAAGATGCCTCGATGTTGAATTCGACTATTATCAAAGAAAAAGTCCCTAAATACGCTTCTGCATTAGAACAACTTCACGGAAGCAATTGGGAAAATTTGATGCAAAAAACAGCACAAATGATGCTTAATTTAGGTCAGAATTCGCCTTTAAATGAAACTGATTTTGAACAAATAACTACGCCTGTTTTGCTTTCTGTTGGTGACAAAGATGCGATGGTAACTATTGAAGAAACTACAAATACGTATAGAAAACTACCAAACGCGCAACTTCTTGTGATGCCCAACACGATGCATCCTATAGAAAGAGTTGATGTAAATGAAGTGGCACATCAACTGAAAAAATTCATGAAACTTACATCTGATTAATCAAGTCTAACGCTTTGTTAATGCTTTTTACATTTTCGAAAGTCAACAACAATCGCAAGCCATTTTTTGTGTCTTTTTCTTTCATTTTGCACAAATTGGCATTTTGTTGTACAAACTGCAGCACTTTGTGAAAACGCGTCGATTGGTAAAAATCGCTTTGTTGATCACCCACAAAATACCCAATCATTTTACCTTGTTTGAGGATTAATTTTTCGATTCCCATTTGTGTGGCTTTCCATTTGATGCGAATGCTGTTGAGTAACGAAACGGCTTCTTTTGGCAAGGCTCCAAAACGGTCGATGAGTTTTTGTTCATATTGTAACAACTCTTCTTCGTTTTTGATGTTGCTCAGTTCATTGTATAAATTCAGACGTTCCGAAATGTTGTTGATGTACTCATCTGGAAACAGCAATTCGAAATCGGTGTCAATCTGAAGATCTTTTACGTATTCTTTGGTTTCGATGTCATTTTCTGCTTCGTACAAGTCTTTGAACTCGTTTTCTTTCAATTCATCAATGGCTTCGTTCATGATTTTTTGATAAGTATCAAATCCGATTTCATTAATAAATCCGCTTTGCTCTCCACCTAATAAATCTCCTGCGCCACGGATTTCCAAATCCTTCATCGCAATGTTAAAACCACTTCCCAATTCGCTGAATTGCTCCAAGGCATTGATTCGTTTTTGCGCTTCCGACGACATCGACGAAAACGGCGGCGTGATAAAATAACAAAAGGCTTTTTTGTTGCTTCTTCCTACTCTTCCTCGCATTTGATGTAAATCGGACAATCCAAAATTATTGGCATTATTGATAAAAATGGTATTCGCATTCGGAACGTCCAAACCGCTTTCAATAATCGTAGTAGCAACCAAAACATCAAACTCGCCATTCATAAAAGCGAGCATTAATTCTTCTAATTTTTTGCCTTCCATCTGACCGTGACCGATTCCGACGCGTGCATCGGGAACCAATCGCTGAATCATTCCAGCTATTTCTTTGATATTTTCAATTCGGTTGTTGATGAAAAACACTTGTCCGTTTCTTTGAATCTCATACGAAATGGCATCGCGAATCAGCTCTTCATTAAAACGAATGACTTGCGTTTCGATGGGATAACGGTTCGGTGGTGGCGTTGTAATGACCGATAAATCGCGTGCTGCCATTAGTGAAAATTGCAACGTTCTCGGAATTGGAGTTGCTGTCAACGTCAACGTATCGACATTCGCAGCTATCGTTTTGAGTTTGTCTTTCACGTTCACACCAAACTTTTGTTCTTCGTCAACAATTAACAAACCTAAATTTTTAAACTTCACATCTTTGCTCACTAACTGATGCGTTCCGATAATAATATCCAATTTTCCATCGGCCAAATCTTTTAAGGTTTCGGCTTTTTGTTTGGCGGTTCTAAATCGGTTTAAGTAATTTATCGTCACTGGCATGTCTTTCAAACGCTCGGAAAAAGTCCGCGAATGTTGGTACGCCAAAATAGTGGTTGGCACTAAAATAGCGACTTGTTTTCCGTTATCCACCGCTTTAAAAGCAGCGCGAATGGCAACTTCTGTTTTTCCAAAACCAACATCGCCACACACCAATCGATCCATCGGACGATCGCTTTCCATATCAGCTTTTACGTCGCGAGTCGCCGTAATTTGGTCGGGCGTATCTTCATAAATAAACGAACTTTCCAATTCGGCTTGCAAGTAACTATCAGGCGCATATTGAAATCCTTTCTCCAATCTTCGCTTAGCGTAGAGCTGAATTAAATTGAATGCTATGTGTTTGACACGCGCTTTGGTTTTTTGCTTTAGGGCTTTCCAAGCTCCAGAACCTAACTTGTAAATTTTTGGTGGAACACCGTCTTTGCCTGTGTATTTTGAAATTTTGTGCAGCGAGTGAATGCTCACATACACAATGTCGTTATCAGCATAGGCAATCTTAATGGCTTCTTGCGTTTTGCCTTCGACTTGTATTTTTTGCAAACCACCAAATTTTCCGATTCCGTGATCGATGTGTGTCACATAATCGCCAACAGCCAACGTCGTTAATTCTTTTAACGTTAGCGTTTGCTTTTTAGAATAGCCATTTTTAATGCTGAATTTATGATACCGTTCAAAAATTTGATGATCGGTGTAACACGCAATTTGATTTTCTTCGTCTATAAACCCTTGAAAAATAGGAAAGACAATGGTTTTATATTGCTTGCGAATGTTTTCGCTGTTTGCTTCGTCTATCGATTCGAAAATATCATGAAAACGATTTGCCTGACTTTCACTCGAACAGAACAAATAATTTTTTATGCCGTTAAAGTGATTTTCACTCAAATTGTTGAGTAATAAATCGAATTGTTTGTTGAAAGAAGGTTGCGGACGCGTGTGAAATTCGATGGTTTTATCGATAGCAAAAGTCGTCGTAGTGCCCATTTCGACAATCGAAAAATCGAGCGCTTTTTTTAAAAAGGTTTTGCTGTGGATAAACAATTCTTCGGGTGATGCATGATTGACTTCTTTTGGAAGTTTGTCATACGCTTCGTTGGCTTTTTCGAAAAGTTTTTCCAATTGCGCCAAAAGCACTTCGGTATTTTGAAGGTATAAAACCGTTTTATCGTTGATGTATTGCAAGAAACTTTCGCGCGATTCGTTCGATAATTTATTATCCACATTCGGAATAATATTGATCTTCTTCTGTGTTTCGATAGAAAGCTGTGTGGCGACATCAAAACTTCGAATGCTATCGACTTCGTTACCGAAAAACTCAATACGATAGGGATTGTCATTCGAAAATGAAAAAACATCTACGATTCCACCACGCACCGAAAACTCGCCTGGTTCCGACACAAAATCGACGCGTTTGAAATTGTATTCAAACAACACTTCGTTGATAAAATCAATCGAAATTTGATCGCCCACCGAAACTTTTAAGGTGTTCTTTTCGAGTTCTTTTCGGGTAACCACTTTTTCAAAAATAGCTTCCGGATACGAAACAATAATCGATGGTTTTTTACGCGAATTGATGCGATTCAACACCTCAGCGCGAAGCAACACATTGGCGTTATCGGTTTCGTCAATTTGGTACGGACGACGGTACGAACTTGGATAAAACAACACATCTTGATCGTTGATCAAATGCTCTAAATCGTTCAGATAATACGCGGCTTCTTCTTTGTCTTGGAATAAAATAAGAAAGGGTAAATCGGTCTTTTCGAATACCGTTTTGATGACAATAGACAATGACGATCCCACCAAACCTTTGATAGAAAGTTTAGCATTTTGTTTTTGAAGTGCATCGGCGATGAAGTTTACTTTTGCCGATTTCTCATAAACATTTAGAATGTCTGATTTACTCACCTTGGACTGGTTTTATATCGCCCATAGAATTCGGAATCGCTCTCGACGTGTCTTTCATTCGGATGATTTCCGATTCGCCTTCTTCGATTGGAATTTGACCTTTTCGTATGATTTCCTGCATTTGCATTTGCAAGGACGTTATTTCTATATTGATATTCTTTAGAATCGCGATGACTTTTTGATCCGGAATTTGATTTAAATGAATAAACAAATCCAATGATTTTATATTAGTGGTGAGCACCGAAATGCGACTTCGTATCGCAGGTGAATTGTATTTGGAAGGAATATTTTTGTTTAAATCGCTTACTTTTTTAGACAGCGTACTGGCTTTTTTTTGAAAGGCACCAATGGTACTTTTTGGTTTTAAATTGATTTCGTTTACAAAGGCGCGCCATTCAGTCCAACTGTTAGCAAGGGCTTGCGCTCCAGGTTCCATTGTTGGAACGGTAAATCCCCATGCATTGTTGATGTTATTGAAAATAACTTCTCTTTTTTTGGCTTCATTTTTTTGCTCTATAATGCGTTCCTGATTGTCGTTTTGACACGAAAAAATCAGGAAGAAAAACAAGAATAAGAAACTAACTTTCAATTTCATTTGGGCTTTTTGCTTTGGATTGACAAAGGTACAAAAGTAGTGGTTTTGTTGATAGTGTTATGTGAAAGGTTTTATAAAGTTGAAATTTGTATAGCAATATAGTTTTAATTTCAAAATTCGTTGTTCAAAATTGAATATTCCAAGTTCAAAAAATGTTGAATATTCAACTTGGAATGTTGAATATTGAAAAATTTCCTTTCGGAAATTGTATCTTTGTACCTTCAAAAACGAACTACTATGACAACTAAAATATTAATCATTGGGGCTTGCGGTCAAATTGGTACCGAGCTAACCGCCAAGCTACGAAGCATTTATGGTAATGATAACGTAATTGCTTCCGACATTCGAAAACTAAATACCGACATTGTAAACAACGGAATTTTTGAAGTCGTAAACGCCTTAGATTACAATCAGATAGAACATTTAATCGAGCAGTATCAAATTACCGATGTGTATTTAATGGCGGCGTTACTTTCGGCAACAGCAGAAAAAAATCCGGCTTTTGCATGGGATTTAAACATGAATTCGTTGTTTCACGTTTTGAATCTTGCGAAAGCGAAAAAAATAAAAAAGATATTCTGGCCATCGAGTATTGCGGTGTTCGGACCAACAACACCAAGAGAAAATACACCACAATACACGATTATGGAACCAACAACCGTGTACGGAATTTCGAAACAAACTGGTGAAAGATGGTGTGAGTATTACCATCATCAATATGGTGTGGATGTGAGAAGCATTCGTTATCCAGGCTTGATTAGCTGGACAACCGAACCTGGTGGCGGAACGACCGATTATGCCGTTGATATTTACCACAAAGCATTGAAAGACGGAAAATTTGAATGTTTCCTTTCATCAGAAACTAAGCTACCAATGATGTACATGGACGATGCGATTCGTGCTACTGTAGAAATCATGCAAGCAGAAGCCGATGACATCAAAATCCGTTCGTCGTATAACTTGGCGGGAATCAGTTTTACACCCGACGAAATTGCTGCTGAAATCAAAAAACACATTCCGATTTTTACCATTTCTTACAAACCCGATTTTCGTCAGAAGATTGCCGATAGTTGGCCAGCGAGTATCGACGATTCGTCAGCCAGAAACGATTGGGGATGGAAACATGAATTTGAAATGGATTCGATGACCGAGGTCATGTTGGAAAATCTAAAATAATAAAAAGCGCTATTTCTTTTTTGAAATAGCGCTTTTTGGTCTAAACAAAAAAATCATTACTGAACGATAGGATCTCTTAAAGATTCTAGTACAGCAACAATGTCGGCATACAATTGTGTGTTAGCAGCAACACCGTTTTGAACCGCAGCAGCACCAACATATCCTTCAAATTTCGTGAAGTTAGCATCGGTTGAAGTAGCTCCCATTCTTGGGTTTGTAGCTGGATTATGAGCAGCAACCATATTCAAACCAGAATACGTATTTACTGCATTCGTTCCTCCTGTGTTGAACGAGAAAAAGTCGGTTAAATTATCTACTAAAATAGCTAAATTAGTAGTATTACCACCACCAACTTCGGTTAAAACAGGTGTAAAATGTGCTCCCAAATTTCCAGGAGCGCTTGCTTGAACATCGGCTACAATTAAACCTACGGTTGTGTTGATTACCTTACGGTAGCTCAATCGTCCTGCTTCGATCATTTGACCCGGATTATCTGGGTCGGATACTAATGTTGCTCCTCCTAATCTCGCGTAGATAGATGGAGTTGCTACTGGAGCTGGTTCGTCATCATCATTGCTACACGATGTGAAAACAGTTGCTCCAATTACCAATGCACAGAGTGCAATTTTTGAAAACTTAGTCATAATATATAAATTAAAGATTAATTAAAAATTCGTTGTACCACTTTGGCAAACTTGTATTTGAAGCCGTCTTTTTTGATTACGGGACACGCTTGCGCATTGGCAAGATTTTCGGGAACTATAAAACGATTGGCTTTGTAATCGCCTTTCTTCATTAATTCGGCAAATACCTTCTTAGAATCGGCTACCGTATTGTCGTGAAAATAAACAACTACATTATTTTTTACAATGATTTCGCTTTTTACTCCATCAATTTCATGTAACTTTTCTTTGATTTCAATGGTACTCGCAGCATCAAAAGGTTTGTCAAAATCGATTCGACTTACCTGAATGTGGGCACTTTCTATTGGTCTGGCGTTGGCAATGTGATAGACCAAAATGGCAAACAGCAATACACTTATCCCAAGTATACTGAGTAATGCAATTTTAATTTTTTTGTTGATTTTCATACTCCTTTGTTTTTGTTTGTTGGAGTATGTACGAGAGAAAAAAATGTTTGGTTTTATTTCAACAAAAAAAATCCCTAGAGAGGGATTTTAAATTAGTCGTAAAAAAATAGAAGTTATCTTTTAAATTGTTCGATAATGGCGTTTTCTAATGGTGCTTTAATTTTCACCACTTCATTCGAATTGTCATTTGGAACTGTCATCGAAAGTACGTAGTGTTTTATTTTCCAAGTATTGTTTACTTTTTCTAAAACACCCGAACCACGACAAATCTTCATTTGAGTGTTTAACAATTCATCAAACCAAGCTGTGTTTCCATCTTTAGAAAAATAAATATTGCGTTCTAAAGCAGTAAAACTCCATGCCTTTCCTTTATCAAAATAAGGTTTTGAATAGTCTTGAAATGCTTTTTTATTCCAATTTTCTGTCGCATCGGTTCCAATAAAAATGGCATCATCGGTCATTGCATTAAAATAGGCATCAAAATTTGCTTCGGCGGCTGCCTTATGCCAATTTTCGAGAACCGTGTTGACTTGTTTTTTGGAAGCATCCTGAGCCTGAGTTACTAAACTGAACAAAATCAGTACAAAAAGTAGCGCTATTTTTTTCATCTTTTTATGTAAGTTTTGATTGAAATTATATAAAATCTGTTGCACGTAAAGGTACTAATTTTATCAAATGAACCATCGTGTCCAATTCCTTTTATCAATTGCGCCTAAAAGTTCACAACTGAAACCCATCTTTATGAAGAAATTAACTGCTTACAAAATTTTTATTGGCTGTTGTCTTGTTGCACTATCGCTTACCTTATCGAATTGCAAAAAGAAAGACGAACCCAATCGCAATAACGCTACTTTCGAGGCTACTGCTATTGCTGATTTCTTTGCAAAATATCCGAAATTAAATACCTATCAAAAGCAAGTTACTGCTTTGTATGAAGACGAGCAGCAACATTATATTTGGTTTGATGATGATGG
>JAZKGN010000015.1:13089-47663 GCA_040385945.1 Bacteroidota bacterium | reverse complement strand
TAATTACAGAAAGTAAAACTCAGATAAGTCAATACACTAAACTTAAAGGAGTACTGCAAAAATACAGAAGCATCGAACAAAAAGGCGGTTGGAAACCCATCACAACTGAAGCCGGTTTCAAATCGTTTCAACCCAATGACAATTTTGCTACCATCGCACAAATACGAACGCGTTTGTTTTTGACAGGCGATATTTCATCCGATTCGAAAAGTACGGTGTATGACAACACACTTAAAGATGGTATTTTGAAATACAAAAGCCGCAACGGATTTGATTCCGACGCGACTATTTTACCCAAACACATCACCGATATGAATGTGCCTGTCGGCATTCGGATCAAAACCATTATTGTGAATATGGAGCGTTGTCGTTGGATTTCACCCGACATTACAAAATCGGAGGAACTTATTGTGGTTAATATTCCGTCGTACAAACTGACGTATTTTAAAAACCAAAAACCCGTACTAATTTCTAATGTTGTCGTGGGAAATACCATGAACAGAACCGTTATTTTTAGTGGGATGATACGTTACGTGGTTTTTAGTCCGTATTGGAATGTGCCTAAAAGTATTCTTAACAAAGAGATTCTTCCCGGAATTGAAAAGGACGGTAACTATTTGCAAAAACACGATATGGAATGGCATGAAGGTAACGTTAGACAAAAACCTGGAGTGAAAAACTCATTGGGATTGGTGAAGTTTTTATTCCCCAATTCGAACAACATTTACCTGCACGATTCGCCCGCCAAAGGCTTGTATGATAAAGAAGACAGGGCATTTAGTCATGGTTGCATTCGGGTAGAAAAAGCAAAAGAATTGGCGAATGCTATTTTAAAAAATGATTCGAATTGGACGTCTGAAAAGATTGCTGCTGCGATGAACAAAGGGGAAGAAAGTTGGTATACATTAAAGAGTAAAATTCCAGTTTATATTGGTTATTTTACTTCATGGGTTGACAATGACGGTGCTGTTCATTTTTATGATGATGTGTATAAAAGAGACAATAAGTTGGCGAAGTTGTTGATGACGGAGTAGTTTAAAATTGCTCCCCGTGTTGCGATACATCCAAACCAACTAGCTCCGATTCTTCTGTAACCCGAATCGGAATAATGACATTAGTTAACTTAAAAAGCAAATACGCTCCTCCAAAAGTAAACACAGAAACCAATACCAACGCCATCATGTGGTGACCAAAAACAGACCAACCACCGTGAAGCAAACTGGCATTTTCTCCTCGTGCAAAAATGGCGGTGAGTACCATTCCCATGATGCCGCCAACGCCATGACAGGCGAAGACATCTAAGGTATCATCAATTTGTTTTAGCTTTTTCCAATAGACCATTTTGTTGGAAACAATGGCTCCGATAAATCCGAAGAAGATACTTTGCGGAATCGTAACATAGCCCGCCGATGGTGTAATCACCACCAACCCAACGACAGCTCCAATACAAGCGCCGAGTGCCGACACTTTTCGTCCGTTCATGCGATCAAAAAACACCCAAGTCATCATCGCTGAAGCCGAAGCGATAGTGGTAGTCGCAAAAGCCATAGCTGCTGTAGCATTGGCTGCCAAGGCCGAGCCAGCATTAAATCCGAACCAACCAAACCACAACAAACCCGTTCCTAAAAGTACAAACGGAATGTTAGTAGGAATGTGTTCGCTGTTTTTCCGCTTTCCCAAAACAATGACGCCAGCCAAAGCGGCAAAACCAGCACTCATGTGTACTACGGTTCCGCCGGCAAAATCTTTAACACCAAAGTAACTTCCTAAAAGTCCGTTGGGATGCCAAATCATGTGGCATAGCGGCGCATAAATCAACAGCGAAAACAAACAAATAAACAATAAAAAGGAAATAAAGCGAATGCGTTCGGCTAGCGCGCCCGTAATTATTGCAGGTGTAATTACGGCGAATTTCATTTGAAAAAGGGCAAAAAGGATAAACGGAATTGTGGTTCCCAACTGTTGGTGAGGTAAAAATTCTACTTGGTCAAAAAAAGCAAAATCAAGCGGATTGCCAATGACACCGTAATGAATATTGTTTATTGAAAACCCAATCGGACTCCCAAATGACATACTAAAACCAACGGTAACCCAAATCAAACTCACCACGCCAAGGCAAATAAAACTTTTAAACATGGTAGAGATGACGTTCTTTTTTCCGACCATTCCGCCGTAGAAAAAGGAAAGCCCAGGTGTCATTAATAAAACCAAACAAGAAGCGGTTAAAAGCCACGCTACATCGGCAAAATTAATAGCAGCTGAGGTATTAAAATTAGATGTGGCCGATTGATGTGGCCAAAGCAAACCCACAATGGCAATGCATGTAATACACACAAAAGCAGCAATCCAACGTTTTTCTAATTTCATGTTACCCCTAGTTTTTATAAGGTAAAAATAAAAAATTGTTTGTTTTTAGAGCGGATTACTACAGTGAAAATAGGGCGTCGTTTTGATTTTTATTAAATTGGTAATTTAAAGTTGGTTTTTTATGAATTTGTAGATTTGAGTTTGGTTTTTTAGGAATTGTTTAAGCGCAAGAAGCGCAGGTCCTTCGCAAAGCTCAGGATGACAACGCAAAGTAAAACAATTGTAACTCACAAAGTCATCACAACAATCCCATTCCACAACTAATAAACACTACCTTGAAAAAACTTGTCAAATCAAGTGATTGTGTTACATGGAAGCGAGTTTTGAAACCTTGATTACGAGTTATATTGCAACTAAAGTAGGCATATCGGAAGATTTTTTGAGTGACGCCTTGTGTGAACATTTAAAAACCAACTTACTCGCCTTGAATGCCGAGCATCAAATGCAAGCCGCTGGCATTGGCAATGATGGCAAAATGATACACGACAAATTGATTCGCAGCGATAAAATTTATTGGCTCGACCGAAAAAACAACAACCCTTTTGAAAACGAATTCTTTGACAAAATGGATGCGTTTGTTTCGTACCTCAACCACAGTTGCTACACCAATATCAAAAGCTACGAATTTCATTATTCGCTGTATGAAACGGGAAGTTTTTACCGCCAACACCTAGACCAATTTGAAGACGACACCAAGCGGCAATTCTCGATGATTAATTACCTCAACGCCAATTGGCAAACCCAAGATGGTGGCGAACTTTTAATTCACCAACACAACAACAACCAAACCATTGCGCCCACGCAAGGCAAAACGGTGTTTTTTAAAAGCGATGAATTGGAACATGAGGTTTTGGTGACGAAGGAGCGACGGATGAGTGTGAGTGGGTGGTTGAAGAGGGGTTGACTATTTAAACTCTAATTCTGGAGAATACATTTCTTTTGGTTCTTCAAATAAAAATAAACTCAATTCATTTTTGTCATTAAAGCCTTTAATTTTTTGCTTGTAAGTTTCTGCAATTTTTGGATTTTCAATTTCTAATTTTCTGTTTTTACTGATTTCCAAAAACTCTTTTTCCATATCAATTCCTAAATACCTTCTGTTAGCAAGATTGGCAGCAATTCCAGTAGTAGAACTGCCTGCAAAAGGATCTAATATCCAAGCGTTGGGTTTTGTCGATGCCAAAATAATTCGAGTCAAAACTGCTAATGGTTTTTGTGTGGGATGCTTACCACATGACTTTTCCCATGGAGCAATGGCTGGTAATTTCCAAACGTCTTTCATCTGTTTGTTACCATTGAGTTGTTTCATTAACTCATAATTGTAGTAATGTGGCACCTTTTCTTTTTTACGCGCCCAAATAATTAACTCGGCAGAATGAGTAAAAAAACGACAGGAGAAATTAGGTGGCGGATTGTTCTTTTCCCAAGTGATTACATTTAAGATTTTAAAATCCAACTCTTGTAACAATTGACCTATTGAAAATATGTTATGATACGTACCGCTTATCCAAATGGTGCCGTTGTCTTTTAGTTTTTCTCGAACTAGCTGTAACCAACTGCGATTGAAAGTATTGATAAAATCAAATCCTTCTGATTTATCCCAGTTGCCTTTATTTACAGAAACTATTTGACCACTTTGAATTGATAAACCATTGTTGGAAAGAAAGTAAGGCGGATCAGCAAAAACCATATCAAACTTGTGTTCAAACTTTGGCAAAAGCTTCATTGTATCTCCTTGTAGGAGATAGAAGTTTTTGTCTTTGGATTTGAAGTAGGGTTTAAGCATTGCCTTTTTCAGCTATTTTTGTTTCAACAAGAACAAGAGCATCTTTATTTCCTTGAGCTCCTTGGTATTTTTTT
Organism: Bacteroidota bacterium; assembly: GCA_040385945.1. Taxonomy (GTDB): domain Bacteria; phylum Bacteroidota; class Bacteroidia; order Flavobacteriales; family Flavobacteriaceae; genus Flavobacterium. Next base: position 43,436 of record JAZKGN010000015.1, on the reverse strand, counting down.
AAATCATCAATGTTTTTATCTACAACTTCAATTAAATCTTTAGTTTTTAAACTCAATAAATCTTCAAAATCATTTTTCAAAATATCTAAAGACTTCAGAGCGATATTTAAATAATTGAATGTTAATTCAATGCCCCTGTTTGAAAAAAAATAATCCTTCTGAATTGACAATTTATTAATTTCCGTTAGAACTATTTGAATAATACTAGCAGGATTTTTCACATCATTTACATCTTCTGATTTTTGTAAAATTCCTCCGTTGAAATCAATAAATTTATTTTTAATTATCGAATTAACAATTGCCAATAAAGTGATTTTCTCTTTTTTTATGTCACCAACTATTCCCTTATAAATATTTCCTTTAAGCGGATTCTTTTTTTCTAATTCATTAACAATTTTTACTCCTATTTTAATTAGATGATTTTTTGTCGTAATATCCCACTCAAGCTTTGATGTTAATTCATACTCAAGATTAGTATCAACACTTTTAGCATTATTATTTATTTCTAAAAACATTTTTATTTCTTCACTAATAGGCATATTGTCTATTAATACAATTGGTAAATTGAATTTTGTTTGGATAGGTTGACTTAGTAATGAAAATGATAAAACTCGATGCTGACCATCAACAATTCTACAAGATGAATAATGATTTGGAATTGCTATTTTAACTTGCTTTGGACATTGACTCTTAGTATAGGGTGTTGGATTTAAAACTACAGTACTATTTAATAAAATTGAATTCGGAAACCCAATAATACTGCCATCTTCAAGTGCCGTTTTGATTTCTTTAACGCGTTTTATATCTACCATTCTTTGATAACCTTCATCTTGATCACGTCGTCTAGACACATAAGAGTATTTTAAGATTCTATCTGGTCTATCGGCAAAAATATAAGCTGGGATATTTCCTATATATATTTGAGTTGCCTCAATCTCAATCCTCTTTTGCGGGGGAAATATATTAATGAAATTATAAAGGTCATTTTTTGTCCATTTTCCAATATTATCTGATAGATGCAGAAAATACTCGAAGTCATCCTTGTGAATTATGGATGTATTTGCTTTTAACAAATATTCTATAGAGGATTGGTCTGTTTCGTCTCTATTTTGGAACTTGTTGATATATAATATATGAATTGGATAATATGGTAAATTCGTGAGTTTTTCAAATATTTTTGATTCATTATTTTGGTTTAACCATTTAGTGAAAAATTTTGTGATTTTATCATTCGATTTTTTTTGTTGTTTACTGTCATCATATATTAAAATAACTTCATTTTCTTCATCAATAAAAATTCCATCAATTTCACCGGTTACTTTGTTCTTATCATCATGAATCTTAAAACTAAGGTCAATACATTTCAAACCAATACTGTCAAAAAAAAGAGCCGTTTCTTTTTCACTTGTACTTGTACATTTATTTAATAATTCTTCAGTTATCATATGTTTTTTGTTCTTTGATAATATCCCTTGCTACGAAAACTTTAAATTCAACAAATATTTATTCCTTATCCTTTATTTTATATCGGGCAGACTTTACAAGCTTTATACTATTGTAATCATCTTCATCTTCAAAAATATATTCCCATATGTAATAATTTTTCCCTCTTTTTTCAAAAAAAAGTAAATAGACTTCTTTATCAGTATGCACTTTCCATTGTTTGTATGGGTAAAAAAGTTGCCTTATAATTGTATTATTTGTTGTTGAATTTTTTGCTTCTATCAATACAATTTTATCTTTCCCTTCAAATCCTGCATCAACCTCTGTTTGCACACTTTTCACATTAACCTTTTGGTTATTTACATGAAATGTAAATTCAGGAGTATATTTTCTTCCTCTAATAGTTAAAACTAAAGAAGGATCATCCATAAATGTTCTTATCAAGCTAGAAGCGTATGCGAAATCTAAGTGCTGCATCTCAGAATTTCCAATTTTAGAAGTTTCTAGTTCAAAATCAAGTTTAGAATCGTATGTTATCAAATCACTAGTGATATCTGGTATATCTACATAACCTTCTCCTCTAACTATATTATATGCACCATTTTTTGTAGGCAATAAAAAAAGATTATTTTCAATAAATACATTAGGTCTTTGTAAACGAGTATCTTGTTTACACAAAATCCTAACCTCTTTTTCTGCAACACCTTTAAATTCTTGGCACGATGCTTTAATTTGTGCTGCATTTATTGGGAAAGGACTATCATCAAAATCATGATCAAATATGCTATAGTCGTTAAATATTTTTAGCCAAGAATTATTACTAGCCATAAATTAAATTTGTTTCTGTTGTATAATTGCTTATCAGCAATTCTGTTAATTGACCTCTTTTATCAGGATTAGCATTAATACTTCTTCTAGCCAAAACTCTGCTAATATGAAAATCATCGTAAATATCGTCAAAAAAAGTATCAGTCATGTCTTTTCCTTTCACATCGGAATTACTTAAAATCCATTTATGGTTTAAAGTATCTAATGTTTTACAAAAATCACGTAACCGTATTTGTTCACTATCACCAAACTCGTCTTTGGCATACGAGTTAAAACTAGAGGTTTTACTTAATGGTTTGTATGGTGGATCAAAATAAAACAAAGATGGTTTTTCAGCATAGTTAAGTGTTTCTTGATAATCACCTGTTAAGATTTCTACTTTTTGCAACAGTTCACTAACAGCAAGAATATTATTAGCATCACATATCATTGGTTTTTTGTAGCTGCCAATAGGAACATTGAAACCGTTATTTTTGTTTACGCGAAAAAGACCGTTGAAACAGGTTCTGTTTAAAAAAATGAACAACGCAGCTTGCGTTACTATGTCGGTAGAACGAGTATTGAAGAGTGTTCTTTTTTGAGTATAATAATTTCGTTTGATTTCGGTTTGCAAATCAATAGCGTGGTATTCGCCCTCTAATTGATTTAAAATTGAAATCAATTCTTTAGGCTTAGAAGCAATTACTTTATAAGTGTTTGTTAAGTCAGAGTTGATATCGTTAATAACTGCTTTCTCAACATTAGGAAAATTATTTAAAATCCAAAACAAAATAGCTCCACTACCTACAAATGGTTCTATATAAGTAAACTTTTGAGTTTTGAATTCCTTGGGTATGACTTTTTCAATGGCGGATATCAGCTGGGTTTTTCCTCCAGCCCATTTTAGAAATGGTTTTGCTTGCATATAAATAGCGGTTTTTGTAAAAATAGTAAAATTAAAAAGTAATTTTTGAAACATCGTTTTCAAATTATAAACAATTTAGAACCTTATTTATTTTATGATTCACCTCATTCCTAAATCCCAAAAAAATCCCAAATTTTAAAACCTATCCAAAAAACAATTATATTTGAAATCTAAATATAAAACACTATGAAAAACATTGTAAGTATACTCGTTCTAGCCTCGTTGCTATTCACCTCATGTAAGAAAGAAGAAACCACCGAATCGGCACCACCAGAAGAAGTGGTAACCGACGGAACTGCCGTAACCAACGATAGTTTAACAGCGGAAGCAACAGCAGCAACACCCGAGCAAGTACAACCTGTTGCCAATGGCGCCACCAATACCAATTCGGTGATGACACAAACAACAACTTCGGCAAAGTCATACACTACAACCGCTGCTCCAGCTGCAAAAGGAATGAATCCTGCGCATGGTCAACCTGGTCACCGTTGTGATATTTCGGTTGGTGCGCCTTTGAATTCGCCTGCTGGAAAAACACCTGCACCGACACCAACAACTCAAATAAGCTCACAAAGCACTACGGTTACACCAGCCATGTTGAACCAAAATGGTACGCTTTCACCAACTACTACGACAACTACAACGCCTGCGGCTTCTACAACTCCGGTTGTTACAGCTCCAGGAATGAATCCACCACACGGACAAGAAGGTCATGTGTGTTCGGTTGCAGTTGGTGCGCCTTTGCCTAAAAACTAGTTACACTTTAAACATAAAAAAAGCCCGACGTTACTGTCGGGCTTTTTATTTTTAGGCTACAATTGCATTTATTCTACTATCAATTTCTTAGTAATGCCTTCACTTGTTTTTACTAAATATATTCCAGATGGAAGCTCTGAAGTAGCAATCGTTAACGCTTGTTTTTCTTCCTTTAGCTTTTTCCCTGATACATCAAACAATTCATAGTCGGCTATTCTGTTAAAATAAACGATACCATTTTGTGACGGATTTGGAAAAATCGCAAAGGTCGGTGCCGAGGCATACTCTGGCGTTGACAAACTGTTGGTGTCGACTTCAAAAATGGTAATCGTACCGCTGATTTCGTTGGCAACAAGAATGTAACCATTTGCTGTTGGACTGTTTTCTGGTTTGATGTAGGTAATCCCTTCCGGACCGTGATCTCCAGCATAGGCAGACGTACTTCTGCTGTTTTTATAATCTACAAAAACCGCGTTATTAGGATCGGTGATATTGTACACCATCACACCACCAACTCGTTCCAACGAAATAAAAGCAAACGTTTCTGTTCCTATTTGCGCTACAGTTACTCCTTCTGGCTCTGGTCCTTTGGCACGACTTCTTCCTTTGGCTGTGTTGTCTTCGTGATCGGCATTGAAAAGCGTTGGCAAATTGGCTGCTGTGTATCTTTCGAAATCATCGCCACTATCAAAAACAATTTGTTTTGTTGTCGCATTGAAGATAGAAAACGAACGTGTTCCTACTGCATTAATCGTTTCAAATTCGGCGTCAACATCTGTATTTCCGTTAAGGTTTGTCACGCGATAACGTCCCATATTGTACGTTTGCTTTAACACACTCGCATTTGGAAAAACAGTGGTATCTAAGTTGTAAGTTGCTGCTCCAACGGTAGTTCTTTCGGTCAAACCAGTGTATTCTTTTTCATCTCCTTCGTTGGCAGTAACCAAATAGGTTGTGCCACCAATGGAATAATTGGCAATCGCATCGGGAATATAAAACGCTTTTATAGGCCAGTTGGCAATAAGCACTTGACTGTTGTTATCAGAAATGTCAAATCCGTTTCCAGGAAGACTAATATCTTTGGTTCCTAAAGCCCAAATATCGGTAATAGCAGTAGTTGCCAAATTGATTTCGGCAACAGCATTATTTTCCTGTAAAGTCACCCACGCTTTTTGAGAGTCGGCACTTATAGTAATGTATTCTGGCTCAAAATCTTGCGACATCGTACTTGTTGTTTTTAATTTTCTTACGCCAGAAGCCATTAATGTTGCTTCTTGCGAATTGTAAGCTGTAAACAGTAACGTAGTAACATTGGCTTGGGTTAATAATGGAATTCCGCCCGAAATATCAATAACACTTACAGAACCTTCTGGATCTATCGAATAATTCGCATTGGGTTGTCCTTCGTTAGCAGTCATAACTTTAGTGCCATCTGGCGAAAATAGAATCATGTCTGGCAAAGCGCCAACGGTTACTTGCTTTAAAAACACGCCGTTGGTATCAAAAAACACCACCGAACCGTTTAATGTTTCGTCGTTATTAGGTGAAGCTACTGCTACGATACCATTTTTAACGGCAACAGAAGTGACACCTCCATAACTATTCATATCAACAGAAGCAACTACTGTTGGTGCTGCTGGATTAGTGAAATTGATGATGTCTAAAAATCCTGCAATAGCGCTTGTTGTAAACAATCGTTGTGAAACCGGATCGTGAACTACGATTTCGCAGGTGCTCGAATTGCTTCCTGATGGATCAAAACTTCCGATGTAGTTCAATTCAATTTGTTGCGACGGAATTGGCGCCACATCATCGTTATCAATAATATAAATAGTAGCGGTTGGATTTCCAGTAATGGTTAACCCAACAGGATTTTCAAGACTTACAACAAAATATTCTGCTTGTTGCTCGATGTCAGTATCATTATTAATCGGAATGGTAATGGTTTGCGTTAACGCACTTGCACTTGTAAAGTTTAAGGTTTGTGTAGTCAATGTAAAATCGGAAGCATTGGCTGTGCTGAAAGGAGCGGTTTTCACCACTAAGTCAACAGATGTTGTTGCCGGACTTAAAAGGTTGATGACAAATGATAAGTTTCCAGCGGCTTCATTTGTAGTAATGAAATTGGATGCTAATGAAACTCCGGGATTTGCTGTTGTAAAAGTAGCTAATTGGGTTGTTGTGATAGCATTATTACTTTCATCTTCAACTGTATTTGAAAGCAACGTAACATAATACAATTGATTGTTTACCAACGCAACACTTGGTGTAATTGTAATTGTATTGGAAGCAAAAGTAGCGTCAAATGGTACCAAAGTTCCTAAAGCATTATTTAATCGTAATTCGACAATAGCATCTACATTGGTATTGGTGATAGCATCGTTATTTACCAATCGAATCGTTTCGTTGAATACAATAGTTGGATTAACATTCGTGCTCACATTTACTGCCAAATTCACGGGAAGAAAAGTAGCAATCGGAGCTATTGTATCTACACCACCAAAAAGCGAACCTTCTGTAGTAAAATTATCAAATCGGTTGTTTCCAACTGTACCACCAGTTCCTAGTTGGAATTCGACTTTTAATTTAAAATTCGGATTGTTATCCGCTGCAGCGATGGCAGAAAAATCTAAGGTCGCCAAAGCTGGATCACCATTATTTGGAATAACTGTGGTGAAAGCAGTATAATTCGTTCCGTCAGTTGAATACGACCATACTTGCGTTCCTGCTCCAGAACCTGAACGACGTGTGGCAAATTTCACGATGATGTTTTCAAAACCAGTTGTTGGCAAAGCGAAAATCAAGGCACTTCCAATAGGATCGTTAAAACGCAAATGCGTTCCTGATGCATCACCATTTTGAGCATTTAGATTTAGAAGATTAAAATTCTGACCTGTTCCACCTGCGAAATCAATAGCTGTAATTCCGGTTAGTATTGCAGTAATAGCTGCTCCCGGAACGTTTGATGTGGTTGGAGTGGTAATAGTTGCCACTGATGCGTTGTTGTTGAAGTTCCAGTAATGAAATACGTTTTGTCCCCAAGATAATGATGAAACGCATAAAATTAAGGTTAGAAATCCGATTTTTGTGTAATTTTTAGACATAGTTTTTGTTGTTTAAATGTTACGCAAAAGTGGTAGTATTGTGTTATTGAAGTGTTATTCTAAAAATAACTTTCAATTAAATAGAAGTATAAAAAAAGTGGCTTTTGTTAAACTAATGAAAGGAAACAAATTGTGAGTTAACACTATTGGTAAGATTCGTTAATATAAAATTCACACAGCACATCGCATCATTTGGATACATAAAAAAAGCCCAACAAACTGTTGGGCTTTTTATTTTATACTATTTGATTACCAAATTTTAACGCGTTTGTCTGGCGCTAAATACAATTTGTCTGTAGGTTTGATTTTAAACGCTTCGTAAAATTCGGGTACATTGCGAACCACACCATTAACACGGAATTTACCAGGCGAATGCGGATCGTTGGCCACTTGCGTACGCAACGCTTCGTCACGACTTTTGGTTTGAAACACTTGTCCCCAACCTAAAAACACCCGTTGAATTCCGGTATAACCGTCCATTTCTGGGGCTTCTTTTCCGTTCAAACTCATTTTGTAGGCTTTGATTGCAATGCTCAATCCACCCAAATCGCCAATGTTTTCACCTAAGGTAAACGCACCGTTCAAATTCAAATCAGGGAAAACTTGAAAAGCGTTGTATTGGTCTATCAAAGCATTCGTCTTCGCTTTGAAAGCAGTTAAATCTGCTGGTGTCCACCAATTTCTCATTACACCATCGCCATCAAAAGCACTTCCTTGATCGTCAAATCCGTGACCGATTTCGTGACCGATTACACCACCAATGCCACCATAATTTACGGCATCATCTGCTTCTAAATTGAAGAAAGGTGGTTGCAAAATAGCCGCTGGAAAAACAATTTCATTCAACGACGGATTGTAATAGGCATTTACCTCTTGTGGGTTCATTCCCCACTCGGTTCTGTCAACTGGCTTTCCTAGTTTTGCAAGGTTGCGGTTGTATTCGTATTCGATGGCTCTTTGGTTATTGCCATACAAGTCGTTTTTAGCAACTTTCAATGACGAATAATCTTTCCATTTGTCTGGATAACCAATTTTAATCATGAATTTATCTACTTTTTTGAGTGCTTCTTTTTTAGTATTGGCACTCATCCAATCCAATTTCTTGATGCTTTCGGCATACGCTTTCAACAGGTTTTTTACCAAGCCTGTCATGCGTTCTTTTGCTTCTGGCGAAAAATGTTTTTTTACATATACTTTCCCAACAATCTCACCCAAACTTCCGTTTACAGCACTTACACCACGCTTCCAATCTTCTTCTTGCTTTTCAACACCGAATAAGGTTTTATCATAGAAGTTGAAATTTTCATTGTCTAAAGCAGTCGTTAAAACCGTAGCCGATTTATGAATTAAACTCCATTTTAAATAGGTTTTCCAAGTGTCAATTGGTGTCGATTTGATAACATTGTTTAAGTTTTTAAGATACTCTACTTGCGTAACGATAATGTTTTTCTGACCGTCAACGGATGCATTTTTTAACATCGCTGTCCAATCGAAATCGGGCATTAGCGTTTTTAAATCGGCTACCGCATAATTATTATACAACTTGACGATATCACGTGTGTCTTCTTTTTTCATGTGATGCGTAGCCAAAGCCGTTTCGAGTGCCATAATTTTTGATGCATTTTCGGGAGTGCTTTCCAAACCTGCCAATTTAAACATGCTTTCAATGTGGGCGATGTATTTTTTTCGGATGTCGGCCATTTTAGCATCTGTCGCAAGATAGTACTCTCTTTCAGGAAGGCCTAAACCACCTTGCCATGTAATAAGTGTGTATTTGGTTGGATCTTTAAAATCGGTATAGACTGATATTTGAAACGGAATCGCCATTCCGGTTTTGTTGGCTTTTCCAAAATACGCAGCCAAATGATTGTAATTGGCAATAGCATCAATATTTTTTAATTCGGATTGAAGTGGTGCAACTCCTTTGGCATCACGTTCTTTTCTGTTGGTGAAAGACGCAAAGTAATCACCAATTTTTTGTTCGTCAGAACCTTCTGCATTACTGCCTTTGGCGGCTTCTTCAATAATGGCTTTGACGTCTTTTTGCGATTTGTCATGTAAGATATCGAACGAACCGTAAGAAGCTTTATCTGCTGGAATTTTAACTGTTTTCGACCAATTTCCATTCACATAAGAGTCGAAATCATCACCTGGTTTTACCAAAGTGTCCATGTTTTTTTTAATGATTCCCGAAACCAATTCTTTTTTCTCGCAAGAAGTCAACACCACTGTAGCTGCAAGAAGTGTCAGTATGCTTTTTTTCATAATTTTAGTTTTTGATTGTAAACAAATTTAGTGAATTTGTTAGAACGGTTGCTTTTTGTTGCCAAAATAAAAAGAGCAACACTTTCATGCTGCTCTTTTTTACCGAATCTATATACATTTATTTGTATTTGATGTTAATGCTAATAATATTAGACGTCATCAGATTTGTTTTGCTGTAATGACCGTAACGCATTTCTAAGGTGTGGAAATGCTTTATTCCGAAAACGCCTTTAAGTGGTGAAAACTTTACGCCCATTCCTAAAAAATTACTGTTAAATGCCGACAAATCGTAATTGCTGGTGTAGAATTCTTCATTGGCCGTATGTTGTCCGTAGCCATTAAAATACTTGGTAGCACCTTGTTGGTAATAGCGATAAAACGGACTCACAGAGAAAAACGGTGACAGTTTTATTGGAACTTCTAAGTTGATGGTATGCGAAGTTAATTTCCAATCGTCTGAATAATAGCGATAATACGCTCTAATAATGACGTTGTCTCCTAGAAAATAACTGGCTCTCAACGCAATCGGAATTTTTAATCGGCTATCGGGAAGCTTTTCTTGATGCACCGACAAATCATTAAAATACACCCTGTGAAAAGGAAGACTTAAATAGCCTTGCTGCGAAATAACATCGGCAAGAAACATCAGTTGAAAGTTCTTATTTATTATTTGCGAATAGCTGAACGACCCTGCAAAAGTGTTTCGCGATTCGGAGCCGCTGTCTTCATTCGTTCGCAATTCGACGGGTTTTATCGTTTTTACCTGATCGAGATACGCTTGAAATTTTGCAGTGAATTCGCCATTTTTATCTTTTGTTTTTTTGGCATAACTCACCGTTCCTCCAAAAGATTGATAATCATATTCGGTTGATGACGACACGCCAAATCCCAACGTATTTCCTTTTTCTTCGTTTTCAATCGAATAATTTATCGAAGGATAAAAACGAGTATCCGCCGATGAAGCCGATGAATTAGCGTTAAGATCGACTTGATCGGAAGAAGCAGAAGTATATTGGTCGACACCCACTTCAACGTCCAACGTTTGCTTCTTGCCCGATTTGGTATATCGGATAAACTTCACATCGATGGTATTGGAAATATCGGTTAGTTCTTCTGAGCCTATTCCGCCTGTGACTGCCGAATTATTTCCGTCTTGTTTGTAATAACTCGAAACCAAATTGATTTCGTCTAGTTTTATTTTCTGGCTTTTATAGCTTGTAGAATCGGTTGGGGTGGTTTGCGATTGCGCGCAAAACAAACTAAGTAATGCAAATCCTGTGATGAATCTTCTTTTCATGTTGTTGGTTATATGCGATTAATTACAGCCACAGCCGCCACCTACTTTTCCGGCACTTGCTCCTGCAGAACCTTCGCGATACGATTGAAAACTCATTTCTGTTTTTTCTATTTTTCTGGGTGCTAGTGCCATTTCGGAATCGTTTATTTTCCCTTTCTGATATTCTTTTACAGATTTACAGGAAGTTAAAACAACGCCCAAACAGCATAGAACAACTAGCTTGTTGATGTGTTTTTTCATTTAAGATTAATGTTTTGTGATGTATAAATTTTATTGTTGTCGTCGATGATGATGCAGTACAAATTTGGAATTTGATTGATGAGATAAAGTCCGGCCGATATTCCCATTACAGCAATAGGTGTTGCCATGGCATCGGCAAATTCGGCATTGTTGCTGATAACGGTCACGCTTTTAATTCCGCTAATAGGTAATCCCGTTTTTGGATCAATCGTATGCGAATATTTTTTACCATTTATGGTAATGTATTTTTCGTAGTTGCCTGAAGTAGCAATGGCTTTGTTTGAAATTTCAATGTAAGAGAAAGCTGATTTTGGTTGGTCGGGATTGGCAATTCCGATGGTCCACGGTTTGCCATTGGGTTGCATTCCCCACGTAGTAATATCGCCACTGGCGTTTATGATACCACTTTTTACGTTGTTTTGGATGAGTATTTTTTTTGCCATCTCGGCGGCGTAACCTTTGCCTATACCTCCAAAACCAATTCGCATTCCTTTTTCTTTTAGAAAAACAGTTTGATTTTCTTTATCGAGAAGTATGTTTTGGTAATTGATTAGATGCACCATTTTTTTGGCATCTTCCGCACTTGGAAGTTGTGTCATCGATTTATCAAAATTCCACAAACTTTTGTCGATACTGCCATACGAAATATCAAATGCTCCTTGCGTTATATTGGATATGGCGATACTTCGTTCGATTAAATCGAAAACTTCTTTATCGACAATTACAGGTTTAATTCCGGCGTTTTGATTGATTAAATTGGTTTGACTTTGTTCATTATAAGTAGTGAACAATTGCTCAATTCTTTTAATTTCATCGATGGCCATTTGAATGTAGTTGTTGGCCTGAGCTTCTTTTTCTTCAACAACCGTTATAGTAAAGTTGTTGCCCATCAGTTTTAACGATTGGGAGAATTTTTGCATGGAAATTTTGCTACTTGTTAGCATCGCAAACGGCTTTGATTTCTTGGGTCCATTTTTCTACAGAAACGTCTGGTTTTCCGACCCACTTTTTTAGTACTTTACCGTTCGCATCAAGGAGTAACGTAAGCGGAAAATTACCGTCTTTATTGTATTGTTCTGCTAAGGTTTCGTTGCGTTGAATCATTTCTGGCGTACCTAAGTTTTTTTTCTTTCTAGGAAAATCGGCATTGACCATCACCAAATTTTCATCGGCCATTTTAGTAAAGACTTCATTTTCTAGATAATCTCTTCTGAGCAAGATGCATGGTGCACACCAATCAGATCCTGAAAAATTGAGTAAAATAATCTTGTGATTTTCTTTGGCTATTTTTTTGGCGTTTTCAAAATTGGGCTCCCATTGAGAAGGAAGAAGAACAATGAGTATCGCTATGAAAAGTTTCATATGGATAATAAATTAATTGTGGTATGTATTTTAACATAAAACGATTGTACTTGTTCTTTATTGTTTTGTTTTTGACAGAAACATTATTATCTAGCTATTTATATTCATAATCATTAAGAATAAAAAAAGCAACACTTTCATGTTGCTCTTCTTTGCTCTCCCACTAGGTTTTTTATTAAATATGTCGCTGTATTGTTTCCTGCCACAGTTGTGCCAGTTTTAATTCTTCGTGAGGATAAACTGGAACAATATAGTTTTTATCGGAATCGTGAAACAGTACCGATTTTTCAGCTGCTTTTCCGTTTTTCGACATAAAAATCCACTCTACCTTTTCTAGTGCATTGGATCTGCCAGGCACATTTGATATAGCTACTTCGCAACTGTTGCTATGTTTTAAATCCTGAAAAGTCACATACGGTTCTTTGAGATTGAAATCGATAAAAAGCAATCCCTTTTTTTGTGAATCCATACCCAAAACCTTTCGGTTGTTGGTGGCAATGAGTTGGAATTGGTATTTATTACCCTGACTGTATTGTGCAAAAAGGGTTTTGATTTGTTTTTGATTGATATTTTGACCTCTTAATACAAAATAAAGAGGGACAGCCACAATGGCTATTAGCACAAGGCCTATTATCATGATTGGTGTATCCATGGTATATTTTTTTAATAAAGTTAGTATTGCTATCCCTTTGGATGCAATGAAAATCAGTTTTTAGATTCTAAAAAAAGAGCAACTTTACCAGAAAAAATGATAGGGAAATAAGAATCTGGAAACGCTTTCGCAACGGTCCATATCCTGAAGAATTATTTTGGTTTGTACCAAAGGCTTCAATAATAGGAGGCTATTATCGCTGGAAGACAAAATTCCAAAACCGGATTGTACCAATTTGACCAAATTGTCTGGCATTGCAGTAACATGTATAACCTGCGGCTGCAACATGTTTTTGTGAAAGTCGGATTCGGTCTTGTTGAGGTTTTCTTTTTGTTGTTGTTGGAATTCTCCTGTAGTACTAACAACTTTAGCCTCCACCGAATAACTGATAAGCAGCAGTAGTGTAAGTAACTTACTAAACGATATGAATTTCGTTATCAACATGGTGCAAAAATAAGCCTTATTTATCAGGAATAGTGGTAAGAGAAAGTTAAAACATAACTAAAAACCCGATACTTTCGTACCGGGTTTTAACAATCTAAAAGATATTCTTTTCGTTGATAAAACTTATTGTTTTATTAGTTTGTGTGTTATCAAACCATTTGTCGTTTTAATTTTTAGCAAATACACCCCAACATTCAGAACCGCTAGATCAATGGTTTCTTCATTTGCTTTGACTCCTGTTTTTTTCCAAATCTGTTTTCCTACCATATCATAAATTGACAATTCGGTCATTGGGTAGCTGCTGATGATTTGAATAGTATCGGTAAAAGGATTCGGAAATACCTGATGCGTTGTCAAATTCTGGGATGGTTCCGACAGATTGTTTACTACTCCTTTCATCGTAATATTATCATATCGATTGTTTCCGTTAGTTGCCGTCGTATTGCCCTCAAAAGTGAGCTTTATTTTAAAATTCGGGTTGTTGTTAACCGCGATAATGGAACCAAAATCCACTTCGACCAAACTAAAATCGGTGGCAACATCAAATGCGGTATCCGTTAAGCCAGCTTGGGTGAAATTAACCCCATCAATACTGTAAGATAAGTTATTGATGAGTTGTCCTTGGGCTGTACGCATAACGGCATAAGCAAATTTAATATTTCGGTATCCAGTAGTTGGTAAATCAAACACAAGCGATCGATTATCTGACGGATTTCTGACACGGGCACATTGTCCGGAGGTCTCCCCAAAATGCAGGTTAAGGATTGATCCCGTGCTATTTGGATCTATGTTACTAACTCCAGTGCCAGTATAAGTCATTAAAGGTTGAGCGCCTGCGATAAGGTTAAAATCAGCCGGAATGGACACAACATCTGTCGCTGGCATTGTATTAAAATGCCAATAATAGAGTGCTTGTTCAGGGCCAGTTACAATTAGTGAAAAATGAGCTGTAACCGATGTTGCCTGCGAAATCTGAAGCACAATATCGGGAGTTAAGTCATTGGGCGATACAACCGCTCCATTGACGACCCAATGGCTGAATTCATAACCTAGATTGGGCTGTGCTTGTAATAGGGTTTGAATATTACCAAATACCTGGGCAGAAAACGGGTAAGTGGCTAGCACCTCGGAATTCATTTTTATTTTTCCAGTATTGGCTGGCACCACATTAAAAGTGGTGGCAAACGGTCCTGTGACACTATAACAGTCCACTAAACCTGTATTGATTGTTTGTGAACATCGTGCAAGTAAAAAATTTCTGGCTGCAAGTACATTGGCCTGCCAGGTTGCCATACTGCCTCCCCAACGTGCTATTTGTCTTGGCATCTCTGGTGTTATTACTGCTACAATACTATCAAAGACTTGTGTAACACGCTCACATTTTAAATGGGTATTTAGTAAATCGGCATATCTTGTTATATAGCGTTGTCTAACTATTGGACTTTCTTGAATCAGTTTTTCTATGGTTTGAGCGTGCCCGACACCAACATTAATGCTTTCTGCCTGACAGGGTGGAGCTGTTGCTGAAGTGTTAGGGATACCTGTAAAATTAGTATAATGTCCAAGTACACCATCGCAATCCCAAAGTGCATAACGCCATTTCAGTGCGCCTCCTGCCGGATTCGTTCCACGCCACCACGAAGTATTCCAATTGAGCCAATCCCTATTCACCATATAGGAATTAATCACAAAGTAGTCGATAAGACTGTCAATATTGAGTTGACTATCCACATAATCATAGTTGGCTTGAAGTGCCATATTATTGTTTTGCACATAATTTGTTAGGTTAGTCCAAGCATCAACAGCAGGCTGATTACCAAATTCAGGATTGGTTGCTCCCCAAGTTTTTATGTATTGTATGTATTGATCGCTATCCCTAAAGATATAATCCTGGCCATAGTAATAATCGGTGTATTGATTGTCGTCTACCTTTTCTCGCAGATCATAAACACCCCAATATTGTCCATTGACAAAAAGGGAAATGAAAGTAGATCTCCTTTCGTCCAATTCCATATCCGACAATTCAGAAACCTTTTGTACAAATACGTCCCTAAAGTGGGCACCTCCGTCTTGATGCGGATAATTATCGCTACCTGCCGCTTTCAGAATCAACCTCCTGAAGTTGCCGCGAGTAGTTGTGTTAAAGAATTGATGTTGCAAACGTCGTTTGTATCCATGATCATCGCGCGCTATAAAGTCGATACCACGCTGTGCATAAGCCCAGGAATCATTACCATGTCTGTCAAAATCACCCACAGTTTCGTCGATAAAGGCACCATTACTTTCAAAATATTCAAAAGAGCCTGTAGGTTCTATAGTAGTTCCATTGAGCAACTGTAATAAATTGGCATCGCCTGATAATGAAACGACTGGCAAAGAGGAATTATCATTGATAAAATAAGAATTGGTTTCGATAAAACCTGGCAATATACTTGGTAACGAACTAAAAGTCCTCGCCCTGATAACTGTCGAAGCACTAACTGTGATTGGTCCTGTATAAAGCGTCGAGGTAATGGTAGGCGTAGCTCCGTTTATTGTATACCGAATTTGTTCGTTCGTACCAGTTGTAGCAAGTGCCACTGTTATAGGTCCGGGATATCTTCCTGGCGCTACACTTAAAGTAGGTTTCGTCGTATAGTTAGAAAAACCATTGGTATTTGTCGAACCAGGAGTAGGTGTGCTAAAAACACTCCACGTAGTTGCTCCATCTGATGTTCGACCATAGGAATGGTTGGTTTGGTTGATAAACATGACATGCGATTCGACAATAGCTCCACTTGGATTTGCCAAAACTACTTCATCTGCATCAGTTTGTGTAAGATCAAAATTAGCATGTAAAACGGTTCCTGAGGAAATGTCTCTGTTAGAGCAAAAAATCAAGACACGGCTATTGGGTGGTACCACACCGCTTTGTATCTGCCATTTGGTTGGGTTGCTTACGCTATTGCTTAGATAATAACCTGCCAAATTAAAATAATCAGTCGGATTTGAATTGTACAATTCGATCCAATCTTCATTTCTACCAAAACCATCATTGAAATTTCGGTTTGCAGCAGAGTATTCATTAATCAGTAAAGGGCCGTTTCCAAATGTTATCGTTCCATAAGTAACCGCTACTTCGCGTCTGTTGACAAAATTGTAGGTGGCGTTGCAGCCACTTCCTCCAAAGACTCTTGCGAAATTAAACGTATATGTTATTTGTCCTGTTGATACAATATTGCCAATTGGACTATTAGCGATAGTGTAAGTATAAAGACCTGAAGTGGTACCAACACCATTGGCTACAGGTGTTTGTCCGTTTGGTCCTGAAACAAAACTTCGTTGATCGGCCATCCTACTACCAGATCCTGTCACTGCAACAAAATCGTAACTGATATTGGATGAGAATACGTTCTGACCTGCAGGAACGTTAACCTGTAATGTTGATTGCTGATAAGTCGGTGAAAAACAAGAATTGACAACATCGGTGTTTGTAACAGTCACCACTGGATCGATATTAATTGGATACACCCTGTCGTTAGATTGCAACCAAGAACTGTCTATTCGAATCTGGATTTTATAAGTGGTTTCGGTTAACCCAACTAATTGGTAGGTTGCTTCGTAAGGTTGCTGACGTAAGTTACGTTCAAAAACCTTGCTGTCTGAAATCACTGGTTGCTGATAAGTCAATAGGAGTTCGCCTTTTTGGTTGACAATGATAAGACGATTTGTGACATTGTCAGCCGTTTTTTCTTCTTGGATAGAAAACCCTTGAGGTAACGTTATGACTTCTTCAACCAACATGTAATCAAAATGTTGCGGCAAAATAGCCGCGTTATTCATCAGATAACTGTATTTCAAAGCTTCGTGATAGAGAATGATGTTCTTATCGATGTTGGAGGCTATATTTTTAAACACGATTTGATTCTCTCCTTCTAAAACCGCTTCCTGCTTAGTGCTACTTACTGTTTTAACGACAGCATTATCTAAAACAAAAATGAAATCATTTTGCTTTTTGATTTTGATACGTTGATTTTCAATATTGATGCACGCGTCTTTGGTGTTCAATTCAAAAAAAGGATGTTGTGCTGGATAAATGATTTTGTTGTTGGTTTTCTGTAATCTGTAATCGATGCTGTTCCACATGCCTTTGTCATCCATATAGTGCAACGGAACAGAAGACTGAACAGTAGTCTTAGTTTTATTGTTGTTGAGAAATGTTCTAGAGAACTTCGTCCTATCTTGTATGAGTTCATAATCGACCTCATTCGAAGCTGAGGAATAAGTTGTCTTGCCTATTTCTGGATGTGACTGATATGCCAGAGGAATTTGACTGTATTGTTTTTGGGTGCTGGCGTTTTGCGCGTAACTCCAAAAAGAGAGAAGTAAAAGGCAACTTTTAAGGTAAAATTTCTTCATTATGTTTTAAGGTTTACTTAATGTTTAAAGCTAATTCATGGGACTAATATACTATTTATTTCGTTCAATGTAAATGTTTTACGTTCAGAATACTACATGTCTTTTCATAGATTCCTGAAATGGAAACTATAATGCTCGCTGAATAGATTTAGCTGTACTCTATTCGCTAGTTCGGCTAAAGCCATGATTGACTCGGGAGAGAAAGGTATTGAAAAGTAAATTTCACATTGAAAATAGGAGTAATTAAAAAAGCCCGATACTTTCGTATCGGGCTTTTAAGCTCCCTCTCTTGGGCTCGAACCAAGGACCCTCTGATTAACAGTCAGATGCTCTAACCAACTGAGCTAAGAAGGAAGGTGTTTACCTTTATTGCGGTTGCAAATATAAGCCGTTTTTTAATTTTTACAAATAAAATTTAAAATAATTTAAAATAATTTATCGGCTATCAATTGGTAGATATCTTTACCGAAGGTTAATGCCATCAAAGTCAACAATATAATCATTCCGCCTGTTTGTACATAACCCATTGCTTTGTCGCTTAATTTACGTCCAGTAACCATTTCCGCTATGGTAAACAAAGCATGTCCACCGTCCAATCCTGGAATTGGCAATAAGTTCATAAAGGCTAATCCAATGGAAAATAATGCGGTGAAATTCCATATAAATTCCCAGTTCCATTCGTCTGGTAATTGACGTGCAATTCCAACCGGACTCTTAACTTGTTTGTAAGCTCCTGTTTTTGGTTTTAGGATTAACTTAAATTGTTTGATATTGTACACAAACAACTGCCACGATTCTTTAACTGCTGCAGGAATAGCTGTTGCAATAGTATGCTGCTTGTTAATTTGATAATCGAGTTTGTCATTAAACTTTGGAAAAAATCCAAGTTTACCTTCTTTATTAACGAGTATTTTTAAATCGATTGGCGCTTGATTTCTGTTAACCGTAAGTGTAATACTGTCGTTGATATGATTTTTAAGATCATCTGAAAAAGCATCAAAATAAGTAAACTTTTTACCGTCTAGTGCTACAATCAAATCTCCTTTTTGTAAACCCGATTTATACGCTTGTGATTTTGGAGCAACCGAATCCACTTGAACTTTCTCCAAACGTGGTCGAACAAAATCCCTACCTTCTGTTGAGATGATTTTCCCTTTTTGTTCGTCGGTTAAAACCAATTCGACTTTTTCACCGTTTCTGTCCAACACTACTTTGTCGCTCAGCAATACGTCAATTATCATCCAATTGAATTTGGGCTGTAACTTTCCATCTACAGAAACAATTTTATCTCCATTTTGAAAACCAACACTTTTCCCTACTTCACCGAAAGCCAAGCCATTTTTTTGAATGCTTTCTGTTGAAATGTATTTTTGACCTACCGATACAAACATCGTCGTATAAATAAACCAAGCCAATAGTAAATTCACAATAATTCCACCCAACATAATGATCAAACGTTGCCAGGCTGGTTTTGCGCGAAATTCCCAAGGTTGTGGCTCTTCGCTCATTTGAGCTGTGTCTAGACTTTCGTCAATCATACCCGAAAGTTTTACATAGCCTCCTATTGGCAACCAACCAATTCCCCATTCAGTATCTCCGATTTTCTTTTTGATTAACGAAAATCCGGCGTCCATAAATAAATAGAATTTCTCTACGCGGACTTTAAAAACGCGGGCCGCTATGAAGTGACCAAATTCGTGAAGAATTACTAAAACAGAAAGTATAAAAAGTATTTGGGCTAATTGAATCATTTATAAAATTGGTGTTTTTTTAACGCACAAAAGTAAGGTTTTCACCTTACTTTTTTACAAATATGTTGTTTTATGCTATTTTTTTATTATTTTTTTATGAAATGTACCTTGTGCAGTTGTAATTTCAACAAAAAGAACTCCAGAACTTACCGTTGCAATTGAAATAGTTGGATTATTTCCTTCAGCTACTTTTTGTCCTAGACTATTGTAAACAATCACTTTTTCAAGTGTAACACTAGTTGGAATTTGAACGTGAAGTTCATCTATAACTGGGTTTGGATACACTACAATGGCATTTTCTAATTCAAAAGAATGGTTAGATAAAGTCACCGTACTGTTTTTTGAAATAAGATGTTTGTTTGGATCAAATTCCAAACTGGTAATGTTGAAAGGTACATTTTTTACTATCGTTTGGTCGTTGAATGTATTCTCTAAAACCAAATCCATTTGTTGTCCTCCTGTACCAAATACTCGCACTGGAACTGGCATTTCAAAATAAGTTACCGAAGCATCCGATTGCGTTTGGTTGACAACAAAACTAACTTGTCCTCCTTCAATGTTTTGTGCCGTTATGTTATAAATTGGATAGCCTTCGTTGTAAATCCAATCGTTGAAAAACTCCGTTAAACTACTTCCATACACTGTTTCAAGATGCGATTTTAAATCGGTTGTTACTGCATATTTGTATGCCAAATTGGTGTCAGCCAAATAGTTTCTAATAGCTTGGAAGAATTGTGTATCACCCATTTTAAAACGGAGCATTTCTAAAACCATAGCGCCTTTGTTATACGACAATCGACCACTAAAAATTCTATTTACATTAGTTGATTGAGCTTCTGTTAAATACACATTTCCATTTGGTTGGGATGTAATATTAGTAATCATTCCATCTTTCTCATCAACATAAGCAGCTGCCCCATCAAAATTTTCAATAACTAATGCCGCAACAAACGTAGCAAATCCTTCGTTTAACCAAATGTCTTTCCACGTTCCGCATGTTATTTTATCACCAAACCATTGATGTGCCATTTCATGTGCAATTAAGCCACGACTGAAATTGGTCATAAACGAAACCGTGGTGTGTTCCATTCCGCCTCCCCAACCAAATTGAGCATGTCCGTATTTTTCATTTCGAAACGGATACGGTTCAAAAAGTGTTTCAAAGAAATCCATAATTAATGGCGTTTGGTCCATATCGGTCATAAAACCTGCTAAATTTTCTGGATAAACATAGTTGATAATTGGAAATTGAGTAGGTGCCGTTCCCGCCATTTGATTATACACACTATAATTAGTACAAGCAATAGCAATTAAATACGCTGGAATTGGATAATTGTGATGAAAGTGAGTTGTTTTGTTCCCTCCAACAATTACTGGTGCGGTAGTTTCGATTCCGTTAGCTACACTCACAAATTGTGATGGAGCGGTAATATACACATCAATAGAATTGATTTTATCATTCAAATCTTGCTTGCATGGCCACCAATCTCTAGCTCCGAAAGGTTCTGACAAAGTCCAAATTACACCAACACCATTGTGAGTTGATCTAACAAAAGAATCAAAACCATTGGTTGGTGGCACACCCGAATAGATTATCTCTACAGTGGCAGATGTTCCCGCTAATTGTGTTGCAGGTAAAGAAATTACAAGTTCGTTATTGGCATTCTCAAGAAAAGTCAAACTGGTTGTTCCCAACATAACACTTGTTACTGCTAAAGCGTTTGCAAAATCAAACGTAACAGTGTTCATGTCGGACACAGCAGTATAGGTTGTGGTGATTTTTCCAGCTACGAATTTACTAACATTCGGATTGATGGTAAATTCCAATTTATGATAGGTAATATCGTAATTTAAGGTGTTTGGATTTACAGCCAATTCGGTAAAGTTAGTTGATGCTGATCGCATTTCGGAAGCGACCAATTGTTCAAACTCTGAACTTTTACTTTGGGCAAAAACAAAACTAACAAAAGTCAAGAGTAATAATGAGTAGGTTTTTTTCATAGTATTCATAATTTTTTGCGAATATACTAAATATCTATAATAATTTCTCCCAACAATATATTAAAAAGTCGTTTAACCTTATAGAAATGAAACCATTATTATGCGTATTTATCTCGTAGTTTGTTTCTAATAATAAAAATCAATTCGTTAAATTTGCAACCTTATAAAAAATATGTCATGTTACAAATCGCCTTTATTAGAGAAAACAGAGAAAAAGTAATTACGGCTTTAGCCAAAAAAAATATGGACGCTAAAGTGCTTGTAGACGAAGTAATCCAATTGGATGAAAATCGCAGAAGTGCTCAAGTAGCTTTAGACAATACACTTTCCGAATCGAACAAACTGTCGAAAGATATAGGTGATTTAATGAAGAATAGCGAAAAAGCCAAAGCCGAAATTTTAAAACAAAAGACGGTTCAACTAAGAGATCAAGGAAAAGAATTGAGCGAAAAAGTAGAAACATTAGCCAACGAATTAACGTCGAAAATGTACCTATTGCCAAATCTTCCAGCCGACATCGTTCCAGTAGGAAAAACTCCCGAAGAAAACCTCAACGTTTTTGAAGAAGGCGAAGTTCCGGTTTTGCACGAAGGTGCGCAACCACATTGGGAATTGGTGAAAAAATACGACATCATCGATTTCGAATTGGGTGTGAAAATTACAGGTGCTGGTTTCCCAGTTTACAAAGGAAAAGGCGCGCGTTTGCAAAGAGCTTTAATTGCTTACTTCTTAGATAAAAACACCGAAGCTGGTTATATCGAATACCAAGTGCCTCATTTAGTCAATGAAGCTTCAGGCTACGGAACTGGGCAATTGCCCGACAAAGAAGGTCAGATGTACCATGTGGGCATCGACGATTTGTATTTGATTCCGACTGCCGAAGTTCCAGTAACGAATTTATTTAGAGATGTACTTTTAAACGAAACCGAATTGCCTGTTTTATGTACAGGTTATACGCCATGTTTTCGTAGAGAAGCAGGTTCGTATGGTGCGCACGTTCGTGGATTGAATCGTTTGCATCAATTTGACAAAGTAGAAATCGTACGTGTTGAACATCCCGACAAATCGTATGAAGCGTTAGACGGAATGGTCGAACACGTTAAAAATATCATGCGCGAATTGAAATTACCTTTCCGTATTTTACGCCTTTGTGGTGGCGATATGAGTTTTGCATCCGCTTTAACCTACGATTTTGAAGTGTTTTCGACAGCACAAGATCGTTGGTTGGAAATCAGTTCGGTTTCTAATTTTGAAACGTTTCAGGCGAGTCGTTTGAAATTGCGTTTCAAAGACAAAGACGGTAAAAATCAATTGGCACATACCTTAAACGGAAGTTCATTAGCATTGCCAAGAGTCTTGGCCGGAATCATTGAAAACTACCAAACACCAGACGGAATTGTTATTCCAGAAGTGTTGCGTAAGTACACCGGATTTGATATTATTAACTAAAAGTTAATGTTATTGCAGAATGTACTAAATTAGCCCAAATGTGTTACTTTAGTACATTCGTTTTTTACACCATCACAGATGAAAAAAATCTTTTTCTTTCTTTTATTCGGATTTACACTAGTTGTTCAAGCGCAAAACGAACAATTGGCGCAGAATTATTTTGACCGTGGTGAATTTGAAAAAGCGCTTATCAGTTACCAAGAATTACTGAAGGGTCAAGTTGGAAATTCCAATTATTTTGAAAAAGTAATCGAGTGTTATCAGCAGTTATTGCAGTTTGAAAAAGCCGAAACAGCTCTTGACGAACGCTATGCTAAATTCAAACAAGGAACTGTTCTAGTGCAATTAGGATTCAACCACCAACTTCAAAAAGACCAAGTTAAAGCCAACAAATACTACGACGAAGCCATCGATAAAATTAAGAATGCTCCCAACGAAGTCTACGCCATTGCGTATGTTTTTGAAAAAAAGGGACTTATCGATTACGCGCTTCAATCGTATCAAATTGCCATTGAAAAAGAACCAAAATTCAATTTTAATTTTCAAATGGCATTGCTTTACGGACAAAAAGGCGACACTGATATGATGATTGAAAAATTCTTAAACGAAGCCTACGCCAATCCGCAAAACAACATTATGATTCAAAACCAACTCTCGCGTTTTATGACCGAAGAAGGGGAAGCAACATTCAATGAATCATTAAAAAAGAAACTGTTGCTTCGTGCGCAAAAATCACAAGATTTGTTTTGGAATGAATACCTAAGTTGGTATTATGTGCAATTAAAAGAATACGGAAAAGCCTTCATACAAGAGAAAGCCATTTACAAACGAAACCCAGAATCGTTTGGGAATATTGTTAATTTGGCCGAACTCGCTATCGAAGAAGATCAAGAAGAGGAAGCTAAAGAAATATTGTTGTTTGTACTTGAAAATACTCAGGATTTAGATCTTCAAATTAAATCGCATTCCTATTTGATGGAAATGAAGATCGAAAAAGCACAAGAAAAAGACTATGCTGCAATCGACAAAGAATTGGATGAATTGATTCAGAAATTTGGAGTTAGTCCGTATTCATTATCCTTACTGAAAATCAAAGCGCATTTTGCCACTTTCAATTTAAAGCAAGCCGAATTGGGGAAAAAAATCCTAAAAAATGCACTCGAAATGCCAATGAATAAATATCAAGTCGCTAACATCAAAATGGAATTGGCTGACATAATGCTTTTTGAAGAAAAATTCAATCAAGCTTTATTGTATTATTCACAGATTGAAGAAGATATGAGAAACGATGTAATTGGACAGGAAGCCAATTTTAAAACGGCGCGAACCAGTTATTTTAAAAACGATTTTCAATGGGCAAGTCATCAGTTGAAAGTATTAAAATCGGCTTCAACGCAACTCATTGCGAATGATGCATTGGATTTATTTTTACTGATTTCTGACAATACAGTGGAAGATTCTACACAAGTAGCTTTAAAAAAATTCGCACGAGCGGATTTCTTATTGTACCAAGGAAAAAAGAAAGAAGCTTTGCTTGCTTTTCAAGCGATTTTAAAAGAAAACAAAGGCGATGCCATCGAACCTGTTACGTTGTTGCGGATTGGAAAAATTCAGGAACAACAAAACGATTTCGTTTCGGCTTTGAGCAATTACAAACTCATCTTAGATAATTTCAAAGAATGTATTTACATCGATGAAGCTTTGTTTTTTTCGGCAGAAATCTACAATGAATTAAAAGAGGGCGAAAAAGCAAAACCGCTTTATGAAGAAATTATTACCAAACATCCCGACAGTATTTACTATGTAACGGCTCAGAAAAAATACAGGCAATTGCG
The DNA here is from genome assembly GCA_040385945.1 of Bacteroidota bacterium. GTDB lineage: Bacteria > Bacteroidota > Bacteroidia > Flavobacteriales > Flavobacteriaceae > Flavobacterium. The sequence goes on along the minus strand of JAZKGN010000015.1, from coordinate 18,707 downwards.
CGGTGATAAGGATATATAACTCGAAATATAAATCCCAAAATCCTAATTCCTAATTTTACAGCATGATTTTATACAACGTAACCATCAATATCCACGAAAGTGTTCACGACAAATGGATGAATTGGATGCAAGAAAAACACATCAATGATGTGCTTGCTACCGGAAAATTCTCTTCCGCGCGAATGGTAAAAGTGCTTGTTGAAGAAGAAATGGGTGGCATCACTTATGCCATTCAATACACCACCGACAGTAAAGAAACTTTAGACCGTTATTACAAAGAAGATGCACAGCGTTTGCGAGAAGAAGGAACGCGTCTTTTTGGCGATAAAATGCTGGCTTTTAGAACTGAATTGGAATTGGTTTCTGAATTTTTTCAGTCGAATTAATTCCCGCCTACGCGGGAATGACACAAAGTTCAAAAACAGTATCACTATTTAAATAGGAATTAGTGTTTTATAGTGCGTCTTTCCCGCGCAGGCGGGAATCCATAATAATAAAAGCCATGTTTTATAATCTAAGCCAATTTTACATTTACATACTAGCTAGTCAAAAAAACGGAACTCTTTATATAGGCGTTACTAACAATTTAGAAAGAAGAGTTTTTGAACACAAAAAGAAAATTAATCCTTGATTTACGTCTAAATATAATGTAGATAAATTAGTTTATTATGAAGCTTTTGGTTTTATTAAAGATGCCATTTCAAGAGAAAAACAACTAAAAAAGTGGAAGAGACAATGGAAAATAAATTTAATAGAAGAAGATAATAAGGAATGGAAAGATCTTGCAGAAGATTGGTACGATTAAATAGATAGATTCCCGCCTGCGCGGGAAAGACCGTAAAGGTAAAATTAAAATAGTCGTACTATAAAAACAAGACTTGTACTTATTATGCGTCTTTCCCACGAATGTGGGAATCCAGAAAAATTATATTTATTTTAGAAAATAATAACCCCAGAATAGATGATTCCCTCCTGCGCGGGAAAGACGCAGAAAAAACAAAGACACTATGAATCAAGTAAAAGCCAAAAAACACCTCGGACAACATTTCTTAACCGACGAAAGCATCGCCAAACAAATTGCCGATACGTTGAGTTTGGAAGGGTATGACAACATCCTCGAAATTGGTCCAGGAATGGGTGTTTTGACCAAATATTTATTAGAAAAACCGACTACGACTTACGTTATTGAAATCGATACCGAATCGGTAGCCTACCTTTCGTCTCATTATCCAAAATTAGAAGGAAAAATTATCTCCAAAGATTTCTTGAAATACAACATCAACGAAGTTTTTGAAAGCAAACCTTTTGCAGTAATTGGCAATTTCCCGTACAATATTTCGACACAAATTGTTTTTAAAACATTGGAGCTTCGTCATCAAATTCCCGAATTTTCAGGCATGTTTCAAAAAGAAGTCGCTGAACGCATCTGCTCTAAAAAAGGAAGCAAAGTCTACGGAATCTTATCGGTCTTAGCTCAAGCTTTTTACGATGCCGAATATTTATTTACCGTAAACGAAGACGTTTTTAATCCGCCACCAAAAGTAAAATCGGGTGTTTTACGCTTGCGTAGAAAAGAAAACTTTACTTTACCGTGCAGCGAAAAATTATTCTTTTCGGTTGTGAAAACGGGCTTTCAACAACGTCGTAAAACCTTGCGAAATAGCTTAAAATCGTTTCAATTATCCGATAATTTAAAATTAGATACTATCTTTGACCTTCGTCCAGAGCAATTATCGGTCGAACAATTTATTGAACTCACCCAAAAAATAGAGGCCAATGCAGTTTAAAATCAGCAAAGAACTTTTAGTTCAAATCGAGCAACTTATTCATCAACGAAATGACCAAGAATTGGAAATTTTATTGAATGACTTGCACCATGCTGATATTGCCGAAATTTTTGACGAACTCGATATCGACGAAGCGACCTATATTTTTAAGGTGCTTGATAGCGAGAAAACGGCCGAAATTTTAATGGAATTGGAGGACGATGTTCGTGAAAAAATCCTTCGTGCTCTTTCTCCAAAAGAAATTGCTGAAGAGCTTGACGAATTAGATACCGACGATGCAGCCGACATCATCGCTGAACTTCCCGAAAGCAAAAAAGAAGAAGTAATCTCAGAGCTTGAAGATGTTGAACACGCCAAAGACATTGTCGATTTGTTGCGCTACGACGAAGATACTGCTGGAGGTTTGATGGGAAAAGAATTGGTAAAAGTCAACGAAAACTGGACGGTACTTACCTGCGTAAAAGAAATGCGTATTCAAGCCGAAAACGTCACTCGCGTGCATTCGATTTATGTAGTCGATGACGAAAACCGTTTAAAAGGACGTTTGTCTCTCAAAGACTTACTAACCACATCTACTAAAACACCTATTAGCGAAGTTTATATCAAAAAAGTTGATTCGGTTCGTGTCAATACATCCAATGTAGAAGTAGCGCGCATCATGCAAAAATACGACCTCGAAGCCATTCCGGTTGTCGACGAAATGGGAAGTCTGGTTGGACGCATCACGATTGACGATATTGTAGACGTTATTAAAGATGAAGCCGACAAAGATTACCAATTAGCAGCGGGTATCTCACAAGACGTTGAGGCCGATGATAGCATTCTCGAACTTACCAAAGCGCGTTTGCCTTGGTTGGTTTTGGCACTTTTAGGCGGATTTATTTCAGTGCACATGCTAGGCTTATTTGAAGGCGCCATGAAAAACCACGGTGAATTGTTTTTCTTTACGCCTCTAATTGCCGCAATGGCAGGAAATGTAGGCGTTCAATCGTCAGCAATTATTGTACAAGGTTTGGCAAATCATTCGATAACGGGTTCCATCTTCAACCGATTATTAAAAGAAATATCCTTAAGTTTATTAAACGGTGCTATACTCGCTATTATCCTTTTTGTTGGAAGTCATTTTTTATTAAACGTCGAACCAAAAATAGGCATGATTGTCACCATTGCCTTGATTTCGGTAATCATCATTGCATCGTTAATCGGAACATTCATTCCACTTATTTTAAACAAATTTGGTATCGATCCAGCTTTGGCAACAGGGCCGTTTATTACAACTAGTAATGATATTTGCGGAATTTTAATTTACTTTTCAATCGCAAAACTTATTTTAGGTTTCTAGCAGCGAAAGGCTTGGGCTTTATTTAGTATCCTTTTTCCTGCTGTCCGCGCTACAAGGTAGCTAGCTCCCATCAGGGCTAATTAGGATTTGTCTTTTCCTTTTGTTTCCATTTTCAAAAAATACCTATCTTTAACCTTGAAAAAATTCCTAATTTGAAATTTGAAATTTGAAACCTTCATCAATTAAAATCCTTCACCTCGATTCCAATCATCCTTTATTATGGAACCAACTCGAACAAGCTGGTTTTCAAAACGAAGCCGATTTTACAGCCACTCGAGAAGCAATCGAAGCCAAAATTCACAATTATCATGGCATTGTTATCCGCAGCCGATTCAAAATAGACAAAGCTTTTTTAGACAAAGCCCCGCAATTGCAATTCATTGCTCGCGTTGGCGCAGGCTTGGAAAGCATCGATTGTGACTATGCTGCTGAAAAAGGAATTCAATTAATCTCTGCTCCCGAAGGCAACAAAAACGCCGTAGGCGAACACGCATTAGGAATGTTGCTTTCTATAATGAACAAACTCCATCGTGCCGATCGCTTGGTTCGAACTGGGCATTGGATTCGCGAAGGAAATCGTGGTTATGAACTCGAAGGAAAAACTATCGGACTCATAGGTTACGGCAACATGGGAAAATCATTTGCCAAAAAATTACGCGGATTTGATGTTACCGTTTTGTGTTATGACATCCTAGAAAACGTAGGTGATGAAAATGCCAAACAAGTCTCACTTCAGGAATTGCAAAAACAATCCGATGTCTTGAGTTTACACATTCCGTGGACACCTTCAACAGATAAAATGATCAATACACTTTTTATTGGTTCATTTGCCAAACCCTTTTGGTTCATCAATACCTCACGAGGGAAAAATGTGGTGACCGATGATTTGGTAGAAGGCTTACAATCGGGTAAAATTATCGGCGCTGGATTGGACGTTTTAGAATACGAAAAATCGTCTTTCGAAAACCTATTTATTGATAGCGAAAAACCTGCAGCTTTTGACTATTTACTGCAAGCTGAAAATGTATTGTTAACACCGCACATTGCGGGTTGGACATTCGAAAGTCATGAAAAATTAGCACAAACAATTGTAGATAAAATTCTACACTTATATAGCCAATCATAGCCAACGTTGGTTAGAAATAAAAAGAACTTTCTACCAATTGTTATTGCTTTTCAATAATTTTATTATTTTTATAAAATCAAAACCAAAAATTAAAAAACATGGAAACAAACAAACCCATTGAAGATTGGAACAAACCACAACCACCACGTCAAGAAAATAAAAAAGTGGTGAGTGGTATTTTAGCCATTTTACTTGGACCTTTTGGAATTCACAAATTTGTATTGGGTTACACTACTGAAGGTATAATAACCTTAGTAATCTCTGTGGTTACTTGCGGTATCGCAACAAGTTTATTGGGTATAATTGAGGGGATTATTTACCTGACAAAAACCGATGAAGAATTTTATCAAACCTATCAAGCCAACAAAAAAGGCTGGTTTTAAAAATATATAATGCCTCAAATGAGGCATTATCCTTTTTCTTTTCTTTCCAATTCGGCTTGAAATTCTTCCATTACTGGTTTTACCGTACTTTCAGGTAAATCGGCAATACGAATGTACATCAATCCGTCAATCGCATTGTTAAACTTCGGATCGACATTAAATGCAATTACGCGCGCATTTTGCTTGATGTATTTTTTTATCAAAACCGGCAATCTTAAAATCCCAGGTTCAATTTCGTCAATAATTTTATCAAACTTATTTAAATCGGCTTCCGCTTCGTTAAAAACAAAGTCTTTATCGGCGTCTTTTAATTTTACTTTAAAATCTTTTTTAGGATGAATGTATTGTGCCACATACGGATCGTAGTAATGCGACTTCATAAATTCAATCATCAGCGATTTTGAAAATTCGGTAAACTGGTTGCTGATACTTACACCACCGATAAGGTATTTGTGTTCTGGAAAACGCAACGTAGTATGCACAATTCCTTTCCACAATAAGAAAAGCGGCATTGGTTTTAGCTGGTATTCTTTTCGGATGAACGCGCGTCCCATTTCGATAGATTTCTCCATCATATCATTCAATTCAGGTTCAAAACGAAACAATTCGTGAAGGTAAAATCCCTCGATACCATATTTCGGAAAAATATCCGAACCAAATCCCATACGATACGCGCCAGCAATTTGCTCGGCCTCGTCATCCCAAAGAAACATGTGTTGGTAATAATCGTCGTATTTATCGATGTCGATGGCTTCGTTGGTGCCTTCACCAACTTCTCTAAAAGTGATTTCTCGCAAACGTCCGATTTCGTGTAAAATATTCGGAATCTTTTCGGCGGTCACTAAAAAAACAGAATAGTTTTTGCTTTGCAACAAGCGATAATCATCCTTTTTTATCTGAGCTATTTCTTCAACTATTTTATCGTGATTGGCTGGTTTTACAATCTGCTTTTGTGTTTTTGGCAGTTTTAAATCGGGAAA
>JAZKGN010000015.1:0-12989 GCA_040385945.1 Bacteroidota bacterium | reverse complement strand
CGACTGTTTTTGGCGTGAAAATAAATCGGAACAACAGGAACTTGGGCTTTTCGAATGACCTTTATTGCTCCTTCTTCCCATGCTTTATCAACTACTATTTTTCCGTCTTTATAAGTAGAAACTTCACCCGCTGGAAACATTCCGAGTGGTTTTCCATCGCTCAAATGACGCAAGGTTTCTTTGATTCCAATCACACTCGACTTAGCATCCTTGTGATTTTCAAAAGGATTTACAGGCATGATATAGGGTTTCATCGGTTCGATGCGATGCAACAAAAAATTGGCAATGATTTTAAAATTGGGCTCTCTTTCCAACATCAGTTTCAACAACAAAATACCATCAATTCCACCCAAAGGATGATTGGAAACCGTAATATAAGCGCCGTCTTTTGGTAGTCGTTTAAAGTCTTCTTCTGGAATTTCAAACTTAATTTGAAACTCATCCAAAATAGCATTCAAAAACTCAAGATCGCTTAAATGTTTGTTTCTATCATAGATGTCGTTTAACGTAGAAATCTTCAGTGCCTTCATCAGAAGCCATCCTGTAAAAGTCCCGAAAATCCCGTATTTATCAGTATTGATAGCTTTTGCTACTTCTTTGGCAGTGACTAAACCCATGTGTTTTTTCTTTTTTTGAGCAAAAAACAAATATAGTAATTCTTGCGAATTTAACTCGAAAAAAAATGGAATTCGAAGCAAGTTCATAAAGTTTCAACACGACCATTTCAACTGTTCTACATTTTAGTTATTTTTGACCCGAGACCTTTTGGTCGAACTGTTACGAAGTAAAAAAAACGTAAATTTTTAAGAATGAGAATTATATCCTATAACGTAAACGGAATCCGAGCTGCTATCTCAAAAGGCTTTCTAGAATGGTTACAACACGCCAATCCTGATGTGATTTGCCTTCAAGAAATTAAAGCACAAGAAGACCAAATTCCGTTAAACGAAGTCACTGCTGCTGGCTATCCGTACCAATATTATTTTTCAGCTCAAAAAAAAGGATACAGTGGCGTAGCGATTTTATCGAAAACACAACCTAAAAATATTGTTTTCGGAACCGGAATTCATGAAATGGATTTTGAAGGAAGAAACCTTCGCGTTGATTTTGATGACATTTCGATAATGAGTTTGTATTTGCCTTCGGGGACCAATCTTGCGCGACTGGATCACAAATTTAAATACATGGACGATTTTCAACATTACATTAATAACTTAAAAATTAGTGTTCCCAATTTGATTATTTGTGGCGATTATAACATTTGCCATCAAGCGATTGACATTCACGATCCGATTCGAAATGCCAATGTTTCGGGCTTTTTGCCTGTCGAACGCTTGTGGTTGGATCAGTTTATGAAATCGGGATTTATAGACAGTTTCCGTCATTTTAACAAAGACCCTCATCATTACAGTTGGTGGAGTTATCGTGCTGGAGCCAGAGGCAATAACAAAGGTTGGCGTATCGATTACAATTTGGTTAGCGAAACGTTGAAAGAACGGTTAACAAGAGCGGTCATTTTATCGGAAGCCAAACACTCTGACCATTGTCCGGTTTTGGTAGAAATTGATTAAAAAGATGTCAATAACAATGTCAATAACAATATTTGACAACAGACATAATACCATTTTGTTGATTTAATTTTGATTCGGACTCAAATAAAATAAAGATGATAAAGAAAATTTCTATAGGGATTTTGGTATTAGCCCTTTTCACATCGTGTGTGTCGAAAAAAATATACACCGATTTAGAGAATAAATTTGCCGATTTAAAAAAAGAAAATCGAAAACTAGCGGACGACAATGAGGATTTATTAAAATCTAAAAATCAGTTAGAATTGGATAGCGCTGCTTTAAAATCGGATTTTGACAAGTTAAAAGCCGAACGCGATAAGCTTTTGGCCGAGTACACTGCTTCAGAAAAAAACCTAAAAACCTTACAGTCATCGTACAATGCTTTGGAAAAAGACAGCAACGAAGCGCTAGCCACAAACATCAATAAAAACAGAGAACTTTTGGCGCAATTGGAAGCGAAACAAAAAACGCTTTCAGCAGAACAAGATCGTTTGAACAAATTGAAAAGCGATTTAGAAGCGAGCTCGAAACGTTTGAACGAACTCGAAAGCATGATGGCTTCCAAAGAAGCGAGCATGAAAAAATTAAAAGAAACGTTATCGAAAGCGTTGAATGCTTTTGAAGGTAAAGGCTTAACCATCGAACAAAAAAATGGCAAAGTATACGTTTCTATGGAAAACAAATTGTTGTTCCAAACTGGAAGTTGGGCAGTTGGTGTTGAAGGTAAAAAAGCCGTGGTAGAAGTAGCAAAAGTCTTGGCTCAAAATCCTGATATTTCAGTGCTAATTGAAGGTCATACCGATGACGATAAAATATTGGGAGCTATTGGCGGCGGCATTGAAAACAACTGGGATTTATCAACCAAAAGAGCTACTGCTATTGTCAACATTTTGTCGGAAAACAAAGGGGTTAAAAAAGAAAATCTAACCGCTGCTGGTCGTGGCGAATTTGCACCATTAATGACCAACGATACACCTGAAGGCAAGGCAAAAAACCGTAGAATTGAGATCATTCTTACGCCTAAATTGGATGAGATTTCTAAAATGTTAAACGAGTTATAAAAAAGTTGCTGAATTGCTAAGTTGCTGAGTTTTATTCGCATTATAAATAAACTCAGCCACTCAGCTACTCAGTTACTCAGTCACTCAAAATGAAATATACTTTACTCCCAAATACCAATCTAAACGTCAGCAAAATTTGCCTTGGCACTATGACTTTTGGCAATCAAAACAGCGAATCCGAATCGCATTCGCAAATGGATTATGCTGTTGAAAAAGGCATCAATTTTTTGGATACTGCCGAAATGTATCCGATTGGTGGCAACGCACAAATTTTAGGAAACACCGAACGCCACATTGGAAGTTGGTTGCATAAAATTGGCGCTGAAAAAAGAGAAAAATTAGTGGTTGCAACTAAAATCGCTGGTCCCAATCGCGGTTTAGATTACATCAGAAAGCCGCTTGATTTTTCTAAAAAAAGCATTCACGAAGCCGTAAATTTAAGTTTAAAAAACCTGCAAACTGATTATATTGATTTGTACCAAATGCATTGGCCAGAGCGTGTTATGAACATGTTTGGTCAAAGAGGTTTGACTAAAATTGATGAAAATTGGCAGGAAAATTTTGTGGAAGTATTGACCATTTATGACGGACTGATTAAAGAAGGTAAAATCAAACACATCGGACTTTCGAATGAAGCACCTTGGGCTGTAATGAAATTTATCCACGAAAGTGAGAAACATAATTTACCAAGAATTGCCACAATTCAAAATCCGTATTCACTATTAAACCGTTTGTTTGAAGTCGGTTTGTCTGAAATTTGCATGCGTGAAAATGTCGGATTAATGGCGTATTCACCTTTAGGTTTTGGCTTCTTAACAGGGAAATATTTAGACCATTATCCAGAAAATTCACGGTTAAAATTGTTTCCGAATTTTACCCGATATACCAATGAAAACTGTTTTAAAGCAACCCGACTTTACAAACAATTGGCAGAAGAAAACGGATTGACCTTAACACAAATGGCAATTGCTTTTGTACATCATCAAACGTTTGTAACGTCGACGATTGTTGGCGCAACTACATTAGAACAATTGCAAGAAAATATAGCTGCTTTTGATATAAAATTATCGGCTGAAATGATTTCGAAAATCAATGCTATACAAGAGTTGATTCCGAATCCAGCTCCGTAGTTAAACGCAAAGATAGAAACGCAAAGAGCGCAAGGAAAATAATTTCTTTGCGCTCTTTTGCTTCATTAATTGGGTTTTAATTTACTCGACTACTAATTTCGTGTTGTACCGATTTCCATTTGATGTTTCAATGGTTACAATGTAGATTCCGTTTGCAAAATTAGCGACTGAAATACTGTTTTCTGAAGTGGCGTCTGCTTTTTTAGACATCAATAATTTTCCAGTTATATCATACAATTCGATAGTAGAAGCTAAAACATCTGTCGTGCTTTTGATAAAAAAAGTTTCATTAGCTGGGTTTGGATATAACGAAAATCCTGAGTTTTCAAATTCGATTGTATTTAATGTATCTACAATACGATAAATGCTACCTCCGGATGCAAAATACAATTCTCCGTTCATGTCCTCTCCCAAAGAAGTGATACTTCCGGTCCAATCATAAGCCCAAGTAATAGTTCCAGCTGCATTCGCATAGGCTATTTCTCCTGTGCAATAATCTGCGAAGAAATATTTGTTTTGAAAATTCGGATATGCAGACCCCGTATAATAATAACCTCCAGTAACCGAACATCGACTACCTGTTGCAGAAGAATATTCTGTAAAAGGCGCGACAGTGGCAGCATAAGCCGGGCACGTTCCTATTGTACTACTGTAAGGCGCGCTGCCTTCAAAACAACGCCATCCAAAATTCAGTCCTGCTGCTAACGGACTTGCAATTTTGTCAATTTCTTCCACAGAACCTTGTCCTACATCGGCTATCCATAAATCGCCGTTCAAACGATTGAATGAAAATTTCCATGGATTACGCAATCCATACGCCCAAATTTCTTCTTTCCCAGATTGTCCCACAAACGGATTGGTTGGCGGGATGCCATAATTCAGGATTCCTATACCTGGATTGTCTACATCAATACGAAGCATTTTTCCTAAATAAATACGAGACGGATTTCCTGCAATTGCTGGATATGAGGTATCTAAATTCTGCGCATACCCACTGGCATCACCGCTTCCGCCACCATCGCCCATTCCGATGTACAAGTAGCCGTCGGGACCAAAACGCAAACTTCCGCCATTATGATTGCCAGCCGGCTGGTTGATGGTCATTAAGATAAGTCCTGTCGGATTAGCCACGTTCGGGTCTGCACTTACACTGTATCTTTCAATTACAGTATGCCCAGATAAATTGGTATAATTTACAAAGAACCAACCGTTGGTAGCATAGTTAGGATGGAATGCCAAACCCAACAAACCTCTTTCACCTGTGCCTGTTGTTAAGGTTGTTAAATTTAAAAACGGAGTTGCATTGACCGTTCCGTTGGTGTTTACAATACGAATCAATCCCCCTTGTTGTACAACAAAAAGACGGGAATCGTTGGCTGGATGTTCGATTGCCAAAGCCGCCGAAAAGCCAGTTGCATATTGTACGGCACTAACGCTTTGCGAATAATTCAGTAATGAATACAAGCAAAAGCTTAAAAGTAAAATTTTTCTCATAGCAGTATTATTTAAATTTGGAATGTAAATATAACAATTTTTTGAATCAATCTCACTACGAATGAGTTACAAAAAATCCGCATCGGAATTGGATGCGGATTTGATTTTTACAAATTATCTATGGTCTTGTCTTTCGGATAACGCACTTTATAGCTTATCCTAATTTTTTTGGTTTCATTGGGTTGCAGTTTCAAATCCCAAGTTAGGATTCCGGTTTCGACATTCACTTTTGCTTTTCCATCGTCTAGTAATTCGATAGAGATTTCTTTGTCGGTGCTTAACGGATATTGATCTTTTAGCAACATTTGCACCTCTTCTTTTTTATTATTTCGAACCGTCAAATCAAAAGTAAACGTTTGCTCTTTGTAGGATGACAAGAATTTTGTTCCCGATTTGTCGACTACTTTTTCGCGTTTGATGGAGATTTTTTTGTCTCTTCCCATACTTAAATTCAAGGTATCGGAAGTTTGATTCGGATTGATAACTGTTTTACCTACATACAATCCTTCAAAAATAATATTGGCTTCGCCAGGCAATAAATTGTATTTTGAATACTCGTTGATTTCGGCCAATAAAAAAGCTTCTTTGTCTACTCTTGGTGCAGCGTAATATTTGTAGGTTGCTGGTAGTTTTATTTCTTTTAAAGCGACACTGTGTGCTTTGCCGTTGGATAAAATGTCGTAAGGAATATCGATGTCGAAGGAAACGTTGAGTTGGTTTTCGTTGATAGAAGTATAGTTTGTAATGGAAGATTTCTTTAACTCTTCTTTATCCCTTCTGTCATATCCTTGAACTACAACTTCTTGTAACGTATTTGATTTTGCATCACCATCCCTATAGTTATTATTATACTCGTATAGATTTGAATATCTAAGAAACCACGAACTCAAAATTGGCGCAACATTATTCTGATTTGGATTACCACTCGATAAAGTCAACTTCACTTTTTTCCAATCGATTCCAGAATTTTGCGACACCTGTGCTTTATACATCATAGTAATTGGATCCTTAATACTTTCGGCACGCAAATCGTAAAAAGGATTCCATGAAGCCGAATTGGTAATGTAATTAATATCCAAATTAACATTGCCTGCCACTTCATTCATCACTTGCAAAATCAGCTTCCCTTTGGAGGCTTTTTCTTCTTTTTGAGTATTGATTTCTAATTTTGCATTGAGGTTGGCTAACTTTTTATTGGCATTGGCTTCTTTCTCTTGAAGCGTAACAATTGCATTATCGAGTTCGGTTCGTTTGGCTTTGTAATAATCGACCAATTTCATCAATTCTGCCACGCTTAATCCTGTATTGGCTCCGCCAACCATTTGATTTTGGTCTAACAATGCTATTGTTTGTTGGTTCGAATAAATATCGATTTGGATTTTTTTGATGTCTTTTTTGACAAAAGTGATACTGTCTCTGACTTTCTTTATCAACGGATTACTTTCGTCGATTTCGTATTCGGAAATGTAATTTTGGGCAAACTGTACAGACAAAACCGTTACTGAAGAAGGCGCTCCAATTTGAACGGTGTTTTCATTTAAGTAATCGGCAACATTTTTTATCACAATTTCGCTAGTTCCCACTGGAAGATTTACAGTTGTGGTTTGCGATAATTCGGCAGCATTAAAATACACTGTCGCGGCTTTCAGTTTTGCAGAAGTGAAAATGGGTTTTTGAGCAAAGGCAATTGCGGAAACCAAAAAGGCAATTAAAATTATTTTTCTCATAAGGCGTGTTTTTATCTCTAAAGAGGTCGGTTTGCACAAAAAGGTTGGAACGATTCTAAATTTAATTTATCCCAAAGTAGCGATTAACGTTTCAACTTCCACTTTTTGATTCGCGTATTTTAATTGCAATTCCGAGTTTTCGCCCATTCGTTTGTAATACTCAAAAGCCTTATTGGCAAAGAATTTTTGATGGTACACGCTTGCATTCGGAACTTGTGGATACGTGGTGTGAAAAAGCATTTCATAATACGCCAGCCATTCTCTTTCATTGCGATCAGGATAACGATTAACTTCGACTTTTTGCGCCACGTGAATCATTTCGTGAGCGATAAGATTGAGCATTAAAATGAGTTGGAATTCAAAAGTATTTTCTGGGATTCTGATGATTTGCTTTTTGCCAAAAGTGCCTTCTGTAGTCATCAAAATATACTCGGGTTTGGCTTTTTCGCGCAATTCAAATCCTTCAAAATTGAAATGCCGAATTTGATATTCTTCCACCAAAAAATTGGCAGCAGCAATCGTTTCACCCAATTCGTGATAGGTATTGATTATTTGAGATATTTCGCTAAAAGGCTTCAAATTTTAAATTTTTACCCCGAGAACAGTATCTATTTTCTTGTCTTCTTCCACTTTTAATCCAACACCTAAAACATTAGGTAAATAAGGACCTTCAAACGAATGGGAAACAATGACTTTATAGGTTCCTTTTTGAAGCTTTACCTTCTCTTCTACTTTGTAATTCAAGTCGCAAAAATCTCCACTACATTCGGCTAATTCTTTACCTGAAGCATCTTTGATTTGCAAATCGATTTCTTTTTTTACTTCCTCTCCTGACGGATTTATAATCGTAAAGTGCATCGGAATACTATTGAATTGGTAATCGTACACATGACTGAAACGAAACGTAATGTTGTACAATTTCGACTCGTCGTCAATAGAAAATTCGTAGGTTTTCGCGTCTTTTTGTTGCCAACGGTTTTCGTCAAAACCATCATCAAATTGGTTGTAGACTTCTAATTTGTTACAAGAAACAATCAAAAAAAACAGTCCAAGTAATAGTACAATATTTTTCATGATGAATATGGATTTATGATTTGAGATAGAACGCTGCTTGTCAACAATTATTATGGTTTTACCCAAACAATTCGCTCGCAACATCTTCAATTTTAGCAACCAATTGGATTTTAATTCCGCTGTTCTTCAACGAAATTTTATTGTATTTGGAAACAAAAATGGTCGAAAACCCTAACTTCTCTGCTTCTTGAATGCGTTGGTCTACGCGGTTTACAGGACGAATTTCGCCCGAAAGTCCGACTTCACCCGCAAAACAAAAATCTTTATTAATCGGAATGTCTTCGTTTGATGATAAAATAGCAGCAACAACAGCTAAATCTATCGCTGGATCATCAATGGAAATTCCGCCTGTAATGTTTAAAAATACGTCTTTAGTTCCCAATCGAAATCCTGCTCGCTTTTCTAAAACTGCCAAAATCATGTTCAGTCTTTTGGCGTTGTAACCAGTTGTACTTCGTTGTGGGGTTCCATAAACAGCCGTTGAAACTAAGGCTTGAATTTCAATCATCAACGGTCGCATTCCTTCGAGTGTTGAAGCAATGGCAGTGCCTGATAATTCTTCGTTTTTGTGTGAGATTAATATTTCTGACGGATTCGACACTTCGCGCAAACCAGAACCTTGCATTTCATAAATTCCGAGTTCGGCAGTCGAACCAAAACGGTTTTTCAACGAGCGTAAAATGCGATACACATGATTTCGGTCGCCTTCAAATTGCAACACCGTATCGACCATGTGTTCCAATATTTTTGGTCCAGCGATGCTTCCATCTTTGGTAATGTGTCCTATTAAAATAACCGGTACGTTGGTTTCTTTGGCAAACTTTATCAGCTCGGCTGTGGTTTCCCGAATTTGCGAAATGCTTCCTGGCGACGATTCGATATAATCGGTATGAAGCGTTTGAATAGAATCGATAATGACGATTTCGGGTTCAATTTCTTGAATTTGTCGGAAGATATTTTGCGTTTTGGTTTCGGTTAGAATATAGCAATTATCCCCGTTTGGAGTAATACGTTCGGCTCGCATTTTAATTTGCTTCTGACTTTCTTCTCCAGAAATATAAAGTGTTTTATAAGGTAATTTAAGTGATATTTGAAGGAGTAAGGTACTTTTCCCAATTCCGGGTTCACCGCCCAAAAGAATCAAAGAACCGGGCACAATGCCTCCGCCAAGCACACGATTTAATTCGCCATCTGTCGTGTCCATTCGGATTTCCTGTGTGGTGTCAATTTCAGTAATTCGTAATGGTTTGGTTGCTTTTTTTACTTCGGAAGAAGACGGTTTCCATGATGCTTTTTCTTCTTTTTGGATGACTTCTTCCACAATAGTATTCCATTCTTTACACGAATTGCATTGTCCTTGCCATTTGGCATATTGGGCTCCGCAATTCTGACAAAAAAAGGACGTTTTGATTTTGGACATGTAAGCTGTATTCAGTAATTATTTTTTAATTTGAGTTCGTAACTCGTCGGCTTTATTAAGCATCATGTCTTTATTTAAATAGCCGATAGGTTCCAAAGTAAAGGCATTTTGATAGGATTTAACCGCTCGTTTTATATCTCCTGTGTTTTCGTAAAAACGCGCCATAAAATATTCGCCGAGCATCGCTCTTGGATAGGCTTTATTGGCTAGTTGTGCTAATTGTTCAAACTCACCGTAGGCTTTATTTTTTACAATTGCCGATTCGATAGCTCTAAAATCGTTGATTCGAATAGTGGTTTTAAAACCTAATGTTTTTTCTAAACTTTCGTATTTGGTTCTTAAATAATCGACATAACCTGAAGGTAATTTGACAATTTTTTCTTGAAATTCATTCGTTGAAATCGGCGAATACGTAGCAAAAAACTGATACAAAGCATTCGGAATGGAATACAAAACCAACGAATAATGTGTGGCGCCTTTAAAGTCGTCAAATTTGTAGTTTAGTTTTTCGTTTTTTACCGTTTTGATATTGTCGTCGAGGAGTTTTATATCCTCTTTCATTTTTTTAATATCACCATCTGCAGAAGACATGTAGTAAAAAACAGGTCTGTCAAAAGTGCTCAATCGTGCTGGAATGTTCGCTTCCATATTCGCTCCTAACTCCGGACTCAACGAAATGTAAGCATTAAATAACGGTTGCTCTTTAAACAAATACAAGTTCATAAATCCGGCTGTAATGTCGTGCCCAGCAATTATTTTGAACGGTGCAATTCGGTATTTGCTTTCGATATACGGAAGTAATTCGCCTCCAACAAATTCGAAAAAACGCGCTGCTTTGCCTTCTGGCAATCCTTCTTCATTGAGATTGCAATCATCAAATCGTTCATCATTTTTGTTTTGACTTACTCCTACTACAATCATTTCGGGCAAATCGTCCCAGTAATTTCCATAGGCTAATGCTCCGTGAAACGCATCAAATAAATAATCGCCATCAAGTAGAATTAATAATGGATACGTTTTTTTGGATTGGCTATCGTACGACGCAGGAACAGAAATGGTAATCTCCCTTTTCATGTCCATTTTTTTAGAAAGGATGGTGTCTTTTACCTTTTGTGAAAATCCCGAAAATGTAGCTAAAGCTGTAAGTATTAGAAAAAAATGCTTCATATTTTTAGAGTTAAATTTAAGAAAACTAACGAATTTTAAACTCTAGCAATATAATAAAATTATTGATTATGCCAACGCGCCTCCTAACTCCTTCACTAAATCAGTCCACTGGACTGTTTTTAACGTTCGGCCCTATTTAAGATAGGTAATAATAGATACGATAGTAACCCGAGAAGAATAGTAAGCATTGTTTGTGATGTCCAAACGAGCCATCCAAAAGCTGTTCCGATGTCGTTTGAAATTCCGTACAACGAAAAAATCAAAGCAATTGATAATGGGTAAGCACCCAATCCACCGTTAGAAAAACCAACAGCCAAACTTCCAAAAATGAAACCCATCACGACAATATCAAAACTAATATTGGCAGTTTCTGGCAAGGCAAAAATGGTCACGTAAAACATCATCAAATAAGAAAACCAAATGAAAAAAGAATGGAAAATATAAGACCAACGGTCTTCCATTTTATAAACACTCACAATTCCTTCGACCAATCCGGAAAGTTTTTGCTTGAGTTTTTTTATGATGCTCCATTCGGCATACATCCAAATTCCGATAAAAACAATAAACAATAACAAGCCTACAATTGCTGCATAAATAATCGTTTGAAGCGACACATTTCTATCCAACAAAAATTGGTATAATTTGTCAAATTGCGAAACAAAACCAATGGTTACGAAGAGTAAAAAAATCATGAAATCGACAATTCGTTCGGCAACTATGGTTCCGAATGCCTTATCAAAAGGAACATTTTCGTATTTTTTTAGTAAAGCGGCTCGTGTAATTTCGCCCGATCTCGGAATGGTTAAATTAACCAAATACGAAACACAAACAGTAAATAAATTGTTGCGAAATTTTGTTTGATAACCCAAATGACGCAACGCATATTTCCATCGGTACGCTCTTGACCAAAACCCAAAAAGAGCAATAAAAAGCGACAAATAAATGTAGGAGTAATTGGCTTTTTGAAAGCTCAATTTAATATTGTCAAGTTCTTGTGGCGATAAAGTGGTGTATTGGTAGTAAATTATTCCCAAACCAATCAATAGCGGAATAACAATGGTGGCGACTTTACCGATTTGCTTTTTTGACAGCATTATTTTAAAGAGTTGTCAATTTCATTTGGAAAAACCAACCACGGTTTAAATGTTTTTGCTTCTTCAAAATCTAAAGTAGCATACGAAATAACAATGATAATATCGCCAGGTTGCACTTTTCTGGCAGCTGGTCCATTGAGAGTTACTTCGCCTGAATTTTTTGCTCCTTTGATGACATACGTTTCGAAACGCTCGCCATTATTGATGTTTACAATAGAAACTTTTTCGCCTTCGATAAGATTCGCGGCGTCCATCAGGGCTTCGTCAATAGTAATACTACCAATATAATTTAAATCGGCTCCGGTTACTTTAACCCTGTGAATTTTTGATTTTACAACTTGAATTTGCATGGTGCAAAGTTAAATTAATTTAGTGAAATAGTATCAATCAATCGGATATTGTTAACAAAAACTGCAATAAAAGCTCTGTATTTTTTGTTTTTACTTTTTCGAATACAGGGCAATAAAGTCGCTTCATCTGCAATTTCAAAATATTCCAGTTTAAAAACCGTTTCGTTTTGAAAAGCTTTAGAAACAAATTCCGAAACCTCGTTAGCAGATTTCGTGCCAAAAAGGTGTTTTGATTGTTGTAAGGTTTTATAAATAATAGCTGCTTTTTGGCGTTCGTTTGATGTTAATCGTTCATTTCGAGAGCTCATTGCGAGTCCGTTGGCTTCTCTAAATATGGCGCAACCTATAACGTTTACTGGTAGTTTTTCTTTTTCAACTAGCTTTTTCACGATTTGCAATTGCTGAAAATCTTTTTCACCAAAATACGCATTGTTGGGTTGTACAATTTCAAACAAGCGTTTTACGACTGTGCCAACTCCGTCAAAATGTCCGGGACGAAATTTGCCTTCCATTTGATTTTCCAAACCGTCAAAAGAATAGTGTTCTGATTTTGTATTTCCTTCGTAAATGTCGTCAACAGAAGGCGCATAAACGATGATGTCATCCGAAACTGATTTGATTTTTTCGATGTCGCTTTCTAACGTTCTCGGGTATTTTTTTAAGTCTTCTGGATTGTTAAACTGTGTTGGATTGACAAAAATACTAATCGCCGTAAAGTGATTGTTGGCCAAAGAAGTTTTTAATAATGACAAGTGACCTTCGTGCAAGGCACCCATTGTAGGAACAAAGCCCAAAGTAGAATTGGTACTATGAATGCTTTGTAAGTGCTTGTTTAAATCAACTTTATTGTTGAAAATGAGCATGTGCTTTTTATTGAAATAGGGTACAAACTTACACTTTT
>JAZKGN010000014.1:0-10233 GCA_040385945.1 Bacteroidota bacterium | reverse complement strand
TCGTTGTAGGCAACAAATTTTCCAGCGGCGTAATCTTCTTTTGTTTTTTCAAGTAGCGAAAACAATAACGTTTTTAATTCGTCTACTTCTTCTTGAGTTGTTGTTCCGGTTGGTTTTGAACCGTTTCTGTAGGTTTCCATCATTGCTGGTGTGATGTTCATTGGCAATCCCGAAAGTCGGTACACCAACCCTTGTTGAGAAACGATGATGTGACCTAAATTCCACACCAAATTATTGCTAAATCCAGTCGGAATCGTATTGAGTTGTTCCAAAGTATACTTTTCCAAAAACTTGGCATAAATGTTTCTGTTGGTTTCCCATATTTTAAAAGCTGCTTCCATATTTTTTGTTTTAAAGTAAGATAAAATCGTCGGTTTTTGGCAGAGCGTTCATCACATCCAAAGCGAGTTTCGGAGTAGGTATTGCTAGTTTCCTGAGTTTGGTGTCCATCCAAGCGCCATCAATACTAATTTTAGCACAAAGAACGCCTTGGTCGTTAGTAAACTCATGAACGAAAGTCCATCTTGAACCGTCGGGCCTCATTTTTCCAATTTTTGTATTGATAGTAATTTCGTCTCCCAAATGAATTTCTTTTCTAAAAACACATTCTTCACGAAAAGCAATTGGTCCGAAATAATTTTCCTGCATTGCCTGAATCGTCATACCATGTTGGGCTAGAATTTCGATACGACTTTGTGCTCCAAAATCATAATAAGCACTGTGTCGCATGTGAAAATTCGGATCTAAATCGGCCCAGCGAATGGAAATTTTTTTGCTAAATGTACTCATCATCTAAATTTGTGTAAAAATACTGAGAAAAACCAACCAAGCAACTTTGACAGTTTAAATTAGATTTATTTTAACGCTTCCGAAATTCAAAATCGTATTTTTGCAAAAAAAAATGTTATGGAAAATAAAATATACTATCTCGCGTCTTGTGATACGTGCCGAAAAATAATCAAGTCGTTACCCAATGCTGATAAGTTGAGCTTTCACGATATTCGTCAAAACCCAATTACCGAAAGCGAATTGGACGAAATGTACCAACTTTCAGGAAGTTACGAAGCGCTTTTTAGCAAAAAAGCACAACTCTACAAATCGATGGATTTGAAGAACAAATCGCTGTCGGAAGGCGATTATAAAAAATACCTTTTACATCACTATACTTTTTTAAGTCGTCCTGTTTTTATAATTGACGACAAAATTTACATTGGAAACGGGCAAAAAAACATTCTCGAAGTGATCAACGTTTTAAGTTAATGTCAAAAAGAAATTGGGCATTAATTGCCGCCACATTCGTCTCTATTATTTATGGCGTAACCTTTACCGTTGCCAAAGACGTAATGCCTCAATATGTTGAACCGTTCGGTTTTATTGCCATGCGTGTTGGTGGTTCGGTATTGCTTTTTTGGTTGGTGTCGTTTTTTGGTCCAAAAGAAAAAATTGCTTTAGGAGATTTCCCGCGAATTATTGCCGCTGCTTTCTTTGGCGTAGCGCTAAACATGCTCACTTTTTTTAAAGGATTGAGTTATACATCACCAATCATGGGAGCAGTTTTGATGGTGACAACGCCAATTATTGTGCTCATTCTTTCGGCAATTATTATGAAAGAACGAATGAAAAGCAGAAAAATTATAGGCATCATTTTAGGATTGGCTGGAACCACAACGCTCATACTCTATGGCAAATCGATGGTCAATGCACCCAATGCTAGTTTGGGAAATTTGTTGGTGTTTATCAACGCCATTTCGTATGGATTTTATCTCATCATTGTTAAAAAATTGATGGACAAATACAATGCTTTTACTTTTGTAAAATGGATTTACACGTTTGGTTTTCTGATGGTGTTGCCTTTTGGATGGAACGAGTTTAATGCTATAAACTGGGCGATTATTCCGAATGAGATTTACTGGAAAATAGGTTTTGTAGTGGTGTTTTCGACGTTCTTTACGTACTTGCTCAATTTACTTTCGATGCGCGAATTAAAACCAACAACTGTAGCTGTTTTTATTTATTTACAACCGCTTTTTGCCACTATCATTGCTGTCGGTTTAGGAAAAGACAATTTAAGTTTGATAAAATTACTTTCAGCGGTTTTGATATTTGCAGGTGTTTATCTCGTTACACAGAAGAAATCCTAATTCCTAATTCTCAAATCCTAAATTTTCAATATATTTGAAGTCAATTAAAACAAAAGCATGATACAATCGATGACGGGTTTCGGGAAAGCTTCTTTGCAATTACCCACCAAAAAAATTACCGTAGAACTAAAATCACTAAACAGTAAAGGATTAGATTTAAATACGCGAATGCCTTCTGTTTTTAGAGAAATGGAATTGGGTTTGCGCAATCAACTTTCACAACGTTTGGAACGTGGAAAAATCGATTTTTCACTTTACGTGGAAGTGACTGGCGAAGAAACTTCCTCAAAAATTAATGTGCCAATTGTAAAAGGATACATCAACCAAATGAAAGCGGTTATTCCGAATGCAGATGAAACCGAATTGATGAAAATGGCAGTAAGAATGCCCGATGCGTTAAAAACAGAACGCGACGAAATTGATGAAAACGAGTGGAAGCAAATCCAAACCGTAATTAATCAAGCGGTAGAAAACATCGCGCAATTCAGAAAAGACGAAGGGGTTGCTTTAGAAAAAGAATTTCTGCATCGCATTGCCAATATTATGACTTTGATGAACAACGCAGTAGCGTATGATGCCGAACGTGTCGAAACGGTAAGAACGAGATTGCGAACCGCGTTAGACGAACTTAAAGCCAATGTAGATGAAACTCGTTTTGAGCAAGAATTGATTTTTTATCTCGAAAAATACGACATCACCGAAGAAAAAGTACGTCTAGAAAACCACCTCAACTATTTCATTGAAACCCTTGCGGGAACCGAAGCGAACGGAAGAAAACTAGGTTTCATTACTCAAGAAATGGGAAGAGAAATCAACACTATGGGTTCGAAATCGAATCATACTGAAATGCAAAAATTGGTGGTGATGATGAAAGACGAGTTGGAGAAAATTAAGGAACAGGTGTTGAATGTGTTGTAAAAAATCAACCACGAATTATGCAAAAAGGAAAATTACTAGTCTTCTCAGCGCCATCTGGCTCAGGAAAAACAACTATAGTTAGGTATTTATTAGAGCAAGCCGATTTGAATTTGGAGTTCTCCATCTCGGCCGCAACGCGTGAACCTCGTGGTGAAGAAGTAGACGGACAAGACTACTATTTTATGTCGATATCCGACTTTAAAAAGCACATCAAAGCAGAAGATTTTGTAGAATGGGAAGAAGTGTACCGCGATAATTTTTACGGCACCTTAAAAAGTGAAGTGGAACGCATATGGGCAAAAGGAAAAAATGTAATTTTTGATATTGATGTCGCTGGCGGATTGCGTATAAAATCAAAATTCAAGCAAGAAACTTTAGCTGTTTTTGTGAAACCACCAAGTGTTGATGAACTCAAACGCCGACTCAAAGAACGTTCGACTGAGAGCGATGAAAAAATTAATATGCGCATAGCAAAAGCCCACGTTGAATTGGCAACTGCTCCACAATTTGACAAAATCATTAAAAATTATGATTTGGATGTGGCAAAAGCAGAAGCGTATCAATTGGTGAAAGAATTTGTAAAATAATATGAAAATCGGCCTCTATTTCGGAACCTTCAATCCCATTCACGTTGGGCACTTGATTATTGCCAATCACATGGCAGAGCATTCCGATTTGGAGCAAATTTGGATGGTGGTAACGCCACACAATCCACTCAAACAAAAAAATACATTATTGGATGATCGCCATCGTTTACACATGGTGCGACTGGCTACCGAAGACTATCCTAAAATAAAGCCTTCCGATATCGAATTCCATCTGCCGCAACCCAATTATACGGTGAATACTTTAGCGCATTTAAAAGATAAATTTCCACAACATGCCTTTTCGTTAATCATGGGTGAAGACAATTTAAATTCGCTCCACAAGTGGAAAAACTACGATTACATTTTAGATAATTACGATATTTACATTTACCCTCGACTTACGTCGGAAGCCACCAATCCCGAGTTAAAAAACCATGCTCGTGTGCACAAAATTGACGCGCCTGTTGTAGAACTCTCGTCGACATTCATCCGCGAAAGCATCAAAAACAAAAAAAATGTACGTCCGATGTTACCCGAAAACGTTTGGGAAGAAATTGATTATAACAACTATTATAAGAAGTAGACAATAGCAAAACCTTGCCGTAGAAAAATCAAAAGGCGTTCAAGAATGTACTCTTGAACGCCTTTCTCAAAACCCTAAACAAATCTTAACTAACTCAAATATATGAATTATGAAACTAATCTAACAAATTTCATACACTAATAACGACCAATATTGAGTGTTATTGTGTTGATTGTCATAAAAATAAGTTAAAGGTAAAATTAAAGCCAATCCAGCTCTCCATTCCAAGATTATTTTGTAAAAATTGTTTTTTCTAAAGCCTAAAAAGAGCTTCTTGGGTCGCATTTTTAAGCTTTGAAAAAAATAAATTTTTACTTCATAATGCTTTCCATTGCGATCTGGGCTATTGTAAAAACAATTAAAAAGACTATTTTTGACCCGAGGCTATAGGGCCGAATAGAAAGAAGTTAAACTTCAAATACTACAGTAATGAACAAATATCCAAAGTTTGCAGTAATTGGTGGCGGAAGTTGGGCTACAGCCATTGCAAAAATGTTGTGCGTTAATCTTGATGAAATTGCTTGGTACATGCGAAACCAATCGGCAATTGACCATATAAAAACCCAAAAACACAATCCCAATTACTTAAGTTCTGTCGAGTTTGACAATACAAAACTAAAACTAACTTCCGATATTAACGAAGCCGTAGCCTACGCTGATTATATCATCTTTGCCATTCCGTCCGCTTTTTTAAGTGCCGAGTTGGAAAAGTTGACCGTAAGTTTGAAAGACAAAATTATCTTTTCTGCCATTAAAGGAATCGTTCCTGAAACGTTCTTAATTGTTGGCGAACATTTCAATAAAAAATACGACATTCCGTTTGAAAACATTGGTGTAATTACCGGTCCGTGTCACGCAGAAGAAGTTGCCCTCGAACGTCTTTCGTATTTAACCATCGCTTGTGGTGATGCAAATAAAGCTAAAGTTGTAGCCAAAGTGTTGTCTGGAAATTACATCAAAACCAAAATCTCCGATGACATTATCGGAACCGAATATGCGGCGATGTTAAAAAACATTTACGCCATTGCAGCCGGAATTGCTCACGGATTGGGTTATGGTGATAACTTTCAATCGGTAATCATGAGTAATGCGATTCGTGAGATGAAAAAATTCATCCGAAAAGTGCATAAAATGAAACGAAACATCAACAATTCGGCTTACTTAGGCGATTTATTGGTGACTGGTTATTCGGTATTTTCTCGAAACCGAATGTTCGGAAACATGATTGGAAAAGGCTATACGGTAAAATCGGCAATGATGGAAATGAGTATGGTTGCTGAAGGATATTATGCGGTAAAAAGTGCTTACAAACTCAACCAAGAATACAAAGCCAAAACACCTATTATCGATGCGGTGTATGAAATTTTGTATGAAGGTAAAGAAGCAAAAGCCGTGTTTAAAAAACTGACTGATAAATTGGATTAGAAAAAGAGAAAAGAGTCAAGAAGAAAGACTTCGTTACAAACTATTTTGTCTTGATTCTTGCAGCTCAGCGGTCTTGCTTCTTTTATCTAACAATCACACCATCTACAAATAAAATCGGAATTATTAATTCTTTATAAACTTTTCAGTATATCTTTTGCCACCAGCAAATAGCTGAAGCAGGTAAATACCGCTTTGAAATGATTCAACGTTTACATCTGAAACATTTCCATTTTCTTCCCATATTTTTTTTCCTGAACTATCATAAATGATAATTTTATCTAATTCTATTGCTGTTTTATGAAAATACAGCACGCCTTTTACAGGATTAGGATATATAGAAAAAGGCTTTTCCAAAATCGCTTCATTTTCAGCCAAAACAGGAACTGCTGAACAACCTACTTGTTGTGGTGTGTTTTTCACTACACTTTGTGTATTTCCCAACTGCCCGTAATCGCCTGCGCCCCAAGTATAAGAAATAGAATTTGTTTTCAATCCAATGACCATCTCTTTTGCCCCTTCAACAAATTGCCAATTGGTATCTGTTTGTATTTGGGTAGGAACAGTTCTATTTGAATAATATCCAGTGCACAATTGGCCTGAATTGTTTCTTCCCCACGCCCATATAGTGCCATTTGTTTTTACGGCAACTGTAAAATAATATCCTGCACTTACCGACTTCCAATCACTATCGGTGCCTAATTGAGTGGCAATTGTAACACTTGTTGTAGTACCATTTCCTAGTTGACCATAAGTGTTAGACCCCCATATCCATAGTGTACCATTAGTTTTTAAAGCTACTACATGGCCTGTTCCGTAACAAATCGATTTCCAATCAGAATCTGTCCCAACTTGTATTGGTACATAGGATTTTGCCGTTGTTCCATCTCCATACATTCCAGAATTGCTTCCCCAAGCCCATAATGTCCCATTGGTTTTTATACCAAAAGTCGTGTCGTTTTTTGTGTATATGAATTGCCAATCAGATGCTGTCCCTACCTGAATAGGAGTATAGGAGTAAAGAGGGTTAAAACCAACCCCAAGAGTGCCTTTGCCCCATGCCCATAGGGTTCCATTTGTTTTCAATGCAAATGCCATGTGGTATGCTGTTGAAACGGCAGCCCAATCTGTGGCATTTCCTATATGGGTAAAACTAACCCTTCTTATTACTGTTCCATCACCCAACTGGCCGTCATTGTTCTCACCGCTAGTCCACAGACTTCCGTCTGACTTAATGGCTGCGGTAAAATCTCCTCCATTGTCAACCGCTAACCAGCTATTTGCTCCGATTTGCGTAGGATATGTTTTATTTGTAATTGTTCCGTTTCCTAGCTGTCCTTCAAGATTATATCCCCAACCCCATAAGGTCCCATCTGATTTTATACCATGTGTAGTGGTTCCGTTGGTGCTTGTTTTTTGCCAACATTGTACATCTGATCCTTCGGTCGGAGGTATACTATTGCCACAATCTACTGGTTGAGGTACTGATTGCGAGGAGTTTAGTAAACTACCCCACATCATCAAAATATTTCCCGAAGCTATTGCTCCTGTATTATATGATTTTGCTGCAACGCTTTCCCAATTTGTGCCGATTCCAACCTGTGTCAAGATATTTCTGCTAATTGTTGTGCCATCTCCCAATTGACCTGAATGATTGTACCCACAGGTCCATAAAGTCCCATCCGTTTTTACAGCTACTGTATGTGCCTCACCAGCAGCAACCTCTTTCCAGTTGGAATCGGTACCTATTTGTATGGGTGTTATTTGCATAGCGTTAATCCCATCTCCTATCCGACCGTTATCATTTGACCCCCAAGCCCATAATGTGCCATCCGTTTTTATAGCGACCATATGGTAATCCCCTACAACAATTGATTTCCAATTATTGTCTGTTCCGATTTGAGATGGTGTGCTTTTTTCAATGAGAGAGCCATCACCTAATTGTCCATAAGCATTATTTCCCCAAGTCCACAAAGTGCCATTTGTTTTTATTGCCGCTCCATTATACCTTCCTGCTGCCGACAATTGCCAGTCGTTATCACTACCTATTTGTATTGGAACATACGAAGTCACAATTGTTGCTTGTCCTATTGCTCCCTTGCCCCATGACCATAAGGTCCCATTTGTTTTCACTGCAATTGTAAAAGTATGTCCTGTAGCTGTTGATTGCCAGTTTGTATCAGTTCCTATTTGAGTCACACCGCTATTTACATTTGTCCCATTCCCTAATTGTCCAAAATTATTATTACCCCATGCCCATAAAGTCCCATTTGTTTGAATTGCGATAGTATATCCTGCTCCTGCTGAAGCATTTTGCCAATTACCATACTCCAATGTCGTTGGAGCACTATTCTGAGAAGGAATCAACCAATACGCATAAGCCATCATACCATCTGTTTTGATAGCAGAGAAACCTGTTTCTCCTTTTATGATTTTTTGCCAACATTGTCCAATCACAGGAGTATTCATACTTATAGCTATAATAAAGAATACTAATTTTTTCATCTGAATGCCTTTAAATGGTTAATAAACAAATATAAAAAAATTTACTGTATTACTTATATGCATATAATATTTCTACCTCACAATCACCCCATCCACAAACAAAATCGGAACTTCTTCTACATAATCAGGAGTTATGGATTGTGCCTTGAAGATAAATTTTTTATCGTACAACGTATTTCCAATAAAATAGGTAATCATAAACTCGTTGTTCAAACGCAAAACACTGTCGTCTAGCAATTCTATTTTTACTACAGAAACCGAAGGAACGTTAACAAAAGCATGGCGTAAGAGCGATGTTTTTTTCATTTCACCATCTAGCATTCCGAATGCTTTAGAAACGACCATTACACTGTCTAAATCATAATCCGAATCGTTTACCAAATGCACATACCATACTTTTTGCATGAGCTCATCGCTCCATTCTTGAACGGCAGCGAGGAAAACGTTTTCTACTTGTGGGATTGTAATATCTTTTTTCATTATGGTTCAACTGTAATTGACTATCCTAGCCCGGATTGCAGCAAGTATCCTCGCAGAGATACTGCGTAAAGCCGGAATAGCTTCAAATAAAATTTTTAAATACTCGATTTAAACTGCTCCAAGAAACGAACGTCATTTTCATAAAACATTCTGATGTCGCCAATTTGGTACAACAACATGGCGATACGCTCGATTCCCATTCCGAATGCGAATCCGTTGTATTCATCGGGATTGATGCCACAATTTTTCAAGACGTTAGGATCGACCATTCCGCAGCCCATAATTTCCAACCAACCAGTTCCTTTGGTAATGCGATAATCGGTTTCGGTTTTTAAACCCCAATAAATATCGACTTCCGCACTTGGTTCGGTAAACGGAAAATAACTCGGACGCAAACGGATTTTCGATTTTCCGAACATTTCTTTGGTGAAATACAAAAGAGTTTGCTTCAAATCGGCAAACGACACGTCTTTGTCAATGTACAATCCTTCCACTTGATGGAAAATACAGTGCGAACGCGACGAAACAGCTTCATTACGAAAAACCCTTCCTGGCGAAATCGTACGAATAGGCGGTTTGTTGTTTTCCATATAACGCACTTGTACCGATGATGTGTGAGTTCTTAGCAAAACATCGGGATTGGTTTGGATGAAAAACGTATCCTGCATATCACGCGCAGGATGGTATTCGGGTAAATTTAATGCGGTAAAATTATGCCAATCGTCTTCAATTTCTGGTCCTTCCGAAACGTTGAATCCGATGGTGGAAAAAATATCGATAATTTGATTTTTTACCAATGATATTGGGTGACGAGAACCAATTTGAATCGGTTCACCAGTACGAGACAAATCGCCATAAATGCCTTTTACTTCTTCTTTGCTTTCGAGTTCGTCTTGAATGGTTTTTACTCTTTCTTCGGCAACATCACGTAAGGTATTTAAGACCAATCCGAAATCTTTTTTCTGGTCATTCGGAATGTTTCTAAACTCGGTAAAAAGTTCTTTCAACAAGCCTTTGCTTCCTAAATATTTGATACGAAAATGCTCTAAAGCTTCTTTGTTTTTGGTATTGAATGCTTTAGCTTCTTCGATATGTTCTTTGATCTTGTCTATCATGGTCATTTTATAAAGGGGCAAATTTAGCGATTTATTCGCTTTGCTCATAATTTTTTTTGGAACGCGGATGTGCTTCGCCAGTTCGGCTAAAAAGCCTCGGGTCACGGATTTTACAGATTTAGACGGATTTTTATGTAGTCTAAAATCTAATTGATCAGTTGCTTTTCAAGAAAGTAATTCACAATCGCGTCTTTCATCAAAATGGATTGTTCGCCAGCTTTTAATGGAGGCAATTCTTCTTTCACTTTGTAATGAGGCCAACCGTCTTTGTCAAAAAATTCAAATTCGTAGTAACCATAAGGCTCTAGCAAACGACAAATGGCGATGTGCATCAGGTTGAGCTTCTCGTCTTTTTTGAATAGTTGTTGGAATTTTCCGAGTTCTTGCACTCCGATTAAGTATATAATGGCATCAAGGTCGAGTTGCTCTCCATCGGCAAATTGATTGGAAAGGAGTTCTACGACTTTGTCCCAGCGTTCTTT
>JAZKGN010000013.1:0-7517 GCA_040385945.1 Bacteroidota bacterium | reverse complement strand
TTTGGTACTCTTGGTAAAACTGGAGCTGGAGCAGGTGAGGAGCAAGGTTGTCAAGACGGAATTGATGTGTACTTTTCAACGTTTGCCAAATCGATGGCAAATATTGGAGCTTTCGTAGCTGCTGATAAAGCAATTATTGATTACTTAAAATACAATTTACGTTCGCAAATGTTTGCCAAAGCGTTGCCAATGATTCAGACTGTTGGATCGTTGAAGCGTTTGGAATTGTTGCGTAAATCATCGGAGTTGAAAGACAAACTTTGGGAAAACGTAAATGCGTTGCAAAACGGATTAAAGGCGCACGGATTTAATATTGGTGACACCAATACCTGTGTGACACCAGTTTATTTGGAAGGATCTATTCCGGAAGCGATGATAATGGTTAACGATTTGAGAGAGAACTATCATATTTTCTTGTCGATTGTTGTGTATCCGGTGATTCCAAAAGGGATTATCTTATTGCGTATGATTCCGACGGCTTCGCATACTTTGGCAGATATCGAAGAAACGTTATCGGCATTTGATGCGATTCGCGAAAAGCTAGAAAACGGTACGTATAAAAAGATAGCTGATGCTACAACGGTTGACGTGTCGTAAGAAAAAAGTAGATAGAATAAAGAAAATAGAAAAAACCATTCCTTTTAGTGAATGGTTTTTTTGTACATTTAGAATTCGAAAATCAAAATTATGAGAAATAGAATTTTAGTAATGATGTCAGTAAGTTTGGTGTTTTTCTCTTGTAAGAAAGCGGAGGAAACAGTAGTAGAAGACAATCCGAAACCGCAAGTTCAAGAAACTGCCACTCAAGAATGTTATGAATACGTGCAAGGAAACGACACGATTCAGGCAAGTTTGTTGGTGCAATCTAATACAGTGAGTGGCGATTTGACCTACAAACTATTTGAAAAAGATAAAAACAGCGGCACTATTGCTGGCACTTTGAAAGGCGATACTTTAGTAGCTGATTATACATTTCAATCGGAAGGCACAACATCAGTTCGTCAAGTGGCGTTTTTGCGAAAAAACAAATCGCTTATCGAAGGATATGGCGAAAGTGAGGAGAAAGAAAGCAAGATGGTTTTTAAAACCAATGCCAAACTAAATTTTAGTGAGAATATGATTTTGAATGAAATTCCGTGTAAATAAAAAAACTACACGTTTTTTCGATACGTTCTTCGTCTTCTAAAAACCACAGGATCAAAATGCTTCCAAAGGTTTTGAACGGCAAGATTGTCTTCTAATTCTGGTGTTCGGATGCAATTTTTGATTCCCTTTTCGGTAAAAGTTTTGTAACATTCATTAAAAATAATTGCGGTAACGCCTTTGTTTTGATAATGTGGATCCACTCCGATTAAATAAAACAACACGTCTTTGCTGTCTCTTTTTGCTTTGAGCATGTGGTAAAATCCGAAAGGAAATAATTTGCCTTTTGCCTTTTGTAAGGCTTCCGAAAAACTCGGCATCACAATACTAAATGCTACCATATTGTTGTCTTTATCCATCACAAATTTGATGTATTCGGGATTGATAAAACTGATGTATTTTTTCTTAAAATATTCTTTTTGCGTTTCGGTAATCGCCACAAATGACGAAAGATTGGCATACGAATTATTAAACAAATCAAACATCTGATCAACATAAGGCATGATGTCTGCTGTTTTGGTAAAATTGAGTGGTGTGAGTTGGTAACGTTTTTTGATTAACTCCTGAATTTTAAAGAAAAATTCGGGTTTTACATTTTCAAAAGGAAATTTACTTTCGAGGTATTCTTTTTCTTTTACATAACCCAATTGTTCCAAATGTTCCTTGTAATACGGATAATTGTACCACGTAATCATCGAGCCAATTTCATCAAATCCTTCTGTTAAAACGCCCACTTTATCCAAATTAGAAAAACCCATTGGTCCTTCAACATACTCTAAGTTGTTTTGGCGTCCAAGTTCGTATACTTTTTCGAGCAAAGCTTTGGTCACATCAACATCATCAATCACGTCCCACCAGCCAAAACGCACTTTTCGTTTTTCCTGTTTGTTGACTTCGTCCCAATTGATAATGGCTGTAATTCGGCCAACAATAGTATCATCTTTGTACGCCAAATACAAATAAGCTTCAGCCGATTCAAAAGCAGGATTCTTTGTTTTATCAAAGGATTCGATTTCTTCTTGAATTAAAGGCGGAACCCAATACGGATGGTTTTTATATAAGGAAAATGGAAATTTTACGTAGTCAGATACTAATGCTTTGGTGTTTGCCTCTCTTATTGTAATCATTCGTTATTATTTTTCAACTTCAACTTCATCAAGTCGTTTCTTGTTTTTTTCTTTGTCTTTTCCTTTTTTGCTTTTGTCTTTCTTGTCTTCTTTTCCAGATCGTATCAATACATCTTTATAATTGGTGTCGGAACGCCACGAAATTCCAAATCCACCATAAAAAATAGAAGGTGTGTCTTTGTAATTCTTGCTCAATGATGCGTCAATTTGCAACTCATCGGTTAATAAATACGCAGCGCCACCAGAAAAAATCCCATCTGCATAATAATCACCTTTGATACCTTTGTTTTCAAAAAAGACGGACCATTTATCGTTGATTGCTTTGGTAATTGTAACAAGATAATTCAGTGAAACTCGTGGTGTCGAAATTTTATCCATGTAAATGTTGGTGATAAAAACATAACCGTTTCCGAAAATATTTTGAGTAATTAACATGACTTTCGGACTAATCATAGAAATATTATCAGGCTCTGCGTTGTACACATTGCTAAAATTTAGATTGGCTCCACCATAAACGGATAACGCTGGAATAAACTGATTCCACTTGAATTTATGATTTGCTTTCCAACTGTAAATGTTGATGGTTTCTTTTCGGTTTCGAAACGGATCGTAGACCAAATATTTAAATCCCAATGTAGTAGTTTTTAAACCCGATCTTTTTTGTTGGTCATACGGTGTAGTGAACTTATCGTTTTGGTATCCAATTTCAGAGATGAACTCCAATTGCTCTTTAAAAAAACCATAACGAACGGCTAGATCTAAAATATATCCTTTGGTTTTATAATCCAATAGTTTGTGATTTTCATTCAGAAAACTAAAACCACTTTCCAATTGAATTACTTTTTTTCCAACAGCAAATGCCGACATCGACTCGCTCGGACGGTTTGAATTTATGATATCGGTGTGTTGTGCAAATGAAAAATGAAAAACTGTAAAGAAGGCAATAATAAGGAATGATTTTAGTTTCATAATAGCTATTTTAATTTACAACGCTGAAAGTTTCCCAAAAGTACTATTTTTTATTATTTATTTAAGATGTCAAAGCTATTTTTGAATAGTAGAAATTTAGTATTTTTGTCAAAAATAGAAGCATCATGCAAGAAGCATCATTTAATGGACTTTTGAAAGCGATACTTTGGATATTCGCTTTTTATTATATTTTCAAATTTTTAGCTCGTTTGTTTTTGCCTGTAATTGTAAAAAAAGTGGCGCAAAAAGCAGAAGAACAGTTTAAGCAGCAACATCAAAATTACCAAAACCAACAAACGACAGCTACGGCTCCAAATTACAAATCGGATAAGCCTCGCGAAACCAAAAAAGTCGGTGAGTATATTGACTATGAAGAAGTAGAATAACCAATTGTCATCCTCACCAAGCACCTAACATCAAACAATTTATGAAGCAAATTCAAAAGTTATATCCTCATTTAATAGCCGTAATTGGTTTTATCGTTGTTGCCTTACTTTATTTTTACCCAGTTCTTCAAGGAAAAAAAATCTACCAATCAGACATTGTGCAATATACCGCAATGGCGAAGGAGCAAAATGATTTTAGAGCTGAAGAACATGCTGAACCGTATTGGACAAATTCGGCTTTTGGTGGAATGCCAACCTATCAATTAGGTGCAAAGTATCCGAATGATTTTATTGGACATCTCGACGATGCGTTGCGTTTTTTACCACGTCCAGCCGATTATTTGTTTTTGTATTTTATTGGATTTTATATTTTGCTTTTGGTATTGAAAACCGATCCGTTAAAGGCTTTTTTCGGAGCCTTAGCCTTTGGATTGTCTACGTATTTGATTGTCATTTTAGGCGTCGGACATAATGCCAAAGCACACGCTATAGCATTCATGCCAATGGTAGTAGCTGGTGTTCTTTTGGTTTTTAAGAGGAAATATGTTCTTGGCGGATTACTCACGATGATTGCCGTTGCGTTGGAACTCAATGCCAATCACTTTCAAATGACCTATTATTTGTTGTTTTTATTGTTGTTTATCGGAATCTATTATGCGTATAAATTCATAAAAAAGAACGAAGCAAAAGAACTCATAAAAGTAGTTGGTGTTTTTACAATAGCAGTTATTTTAGCTGTCGGAGCTAATGCAACGAGTCTTTTAGCGACAAAAGAATTTGCGAATTTTAGTATTCGTGGAAAAAGCGAATTGACCTTCACACCAGAAGGGAAAAAGAAAACCGAAAATACAGCACTCTCAAGAGAATACATCACAGAATACAGCTACGGAATTGGAGAAAGTTTTAATCTTATTGCACCTCGACTTTATGGAGGTGGAAACAGCGAAAAACTCAATGAAGATTCGAGTGTTTATGCTTTTATGTTGAATTATGGTGCATCGCCAGATGAAGCCCAACAGTTTACAGAAAATTACGGATTGACCTATTGGGGAAAGCAACCTATTGTTGCTGCTCCGGCATATATTGGTGCGATTGTTTTCTTTCTTTGCGTACTCGGATTGTATCACGATAAAAGAAAAATAAAATACGTTTTCCTTGTTGGTGCTATCTTTTCGTTGATCTTGTCTTGGGGAAAAAACTTTTCTGTGGTGACCGATTTCTTTATCGATTTTGTACCGATGTACGATAAGTTTAGAGCGGTTTCATCCATTCAGGTGGTATTGGAATTGTGTATTCCGGTGATTGCGATTATGGGATTACAATCGTTTTTTACAAAAGATAAAGAGAATCAATGGACAAGTTTGTGGAAAGCTTCAGCAACAACTTTGGGTTTGATTGTAGTTTTGTTTCTGTTCAGAAGTACATTTGATTTTTCTGGAGCAATGGACGGACAATTGCTACAAATGTTCAGTCAAGGTGAGGATAAATCATTCGGAATTAATTTCTTAGATGCTTTAAAAGAAGACAGACGAAGTTTGTATGCTGCCGATTTGTTGCGTTCTGCATTTTTTATTGTTTTAGTTGCCATCGCTTTGTACATGTATGTCAAAAATAAATTGGCAACAACAACTGCTGTTATTGTTGTCGGATTGTTAATGGTAACCGATTTGTTTTTGGTAGATAAAAGTTACGTGGATGCCTCTGATTTTGTAAGTGCTAGAGAAGTTGATGTGCCATTTCAACCATCGGAAGTGGACAACCAAATTTTGCAAGATTCTTCTAATTACCGTGTCTTGGATGTGGCCGGATTTTTAAACGGACGTGCGTCTTATTTTTATAAATCAATTGGTGGTTATAGCGCTGTTCGACCAATCAAGATGCAGGAATTGTTTGATTATCAAATAGCCAAAAACAATGTCGAAGTGTTGAACATGTTAAATGTAAAATACATCATCCAAACCAATGAAAAAGGGGAAGAATTTCCAATGGCAAATCCAGAGGCAAATGGTAATGCGTGGTTTGTAAAAGAATTGAAAATGGTAAATTCTTCTGATGCTGAAATGAAAGCCTTGGATAAATTTGATTCTAAAAACACTGCTATTTATCAA
This sequence comes from Bacteroidota bacterium, assembly GCA_040385945.1. Lineage (GTDB taxonomy): Bacteria > Bacteroidota > Bacteroidia > Flavobacteriales > Flavobacteriaceae > Flavobacterium. The sequence goes on along the minus strand of JAZKGN010000013.1, from coordinate 1,784 downwards.
AAAGAGCCTTTGGTAAAAATGGCTGGAATACAAACTTCAAAAGACAGTACAGCAACTATTGAACTTACACAATACAAACCAAATCACCTGAAATACACTTCAAATAACAGCCAAAATGGTTTTGCAGTTTTCTCTGAAATGTATTATAAAAATGGTTGGAAAGCTACTATTGATGGTAATGAGGCCACAATTCTAAAAGTAAATTACGCGTTACGAGGTTTGTCAATTCCTGCAGGAAAACACACAATAGAATTCAAGTTTGAACCTCAAGTTGTAAAAACAGGAAGCACCATTGCTTTGATTAGTTCTATCGGAATGGTATTGCTTTTAGGTGGCGGAATTTATTCAGAGAGAAAAAAAATTGCGAAAGCTTCAAGCGACGCTATGAATGGTAAATAAAGAACAAAAGAAAGTCCTAATTATCACCTATTATTGGCCACCAGCCGGCGGACCAGGAGTACAGCGATGGTTAAAATTTGTAAAGTATTTACCCGATTTTGATATTCAACCCATTGTGTATGTGCCCGAAAATCCAACCTATCCAATTGTAGATAACGATTTGGAAAAAGAGGTTTCAGACAAAGCGATTGTTCTTAAAAACAAGATTCTTGAGCCGTACCAATTGGCTGGATTTTTTTCTAAAAAACAGACCAAAAAAATCAGTTCTGGAATTATTCCTGCAGTCAAAAAGCAATCTTTTTTAGAACGCATTTTTCTTTGGATAAGAGGTAATCTGTTCATTCCTGATGCTCGTTTTTTATGGGTAAATCCATCTGTGAGTTATCTTATAAAATACCTTCAAGAAAACGAAATAGACACCATAATTACTTCTGGTCCGCCACACAGTTTGCACTTAATTGGGTTGCAATTAAAAAAAGAGTTGAACGTAAAATGGTTCGCCGATTTTCGTGATCCATGGACGACAATTGGCTATCACAAAGCCTTAAAATTGTCGTCGTATGCCAACAAAAAGCACAAGCAATTGGAAAGTCAGATTTTGAATTCGGCAGATACAATTATTGTTACGAGTAAAACGACGAAAGCCGAGTTTCAGTTGCTAACGTCAAAACCTATCGAAGTAATTACCAATGGTTACGATGTTGAAAATGTTACCAAACAACCTTTGGATAAAAAGTTTACCATGGCACATATTGGGTCGTTTTTATCCGATAGGAATCCCACAGTATTGTGGCAAGTCTTGAAAGAATTAATCGCAGAAAATACCGATTTTGCCACTCATTTTGAATTGAAATTAATTGGAAAAGTCAGTCAGGAAATTTTAGACACAATTGCAACATTTGGGTTGAAAAACCACACCAATAATTTGGGTTATGTTTCGCATTTAGAAGCCATTCAACACCAGCGAAAATCACAAGTTTTGTTGCTAATTGAAATTAATTCAGACGAAACCAAAAGCATCATTCCCGGAAAAGTATTCGAATATTTGGTTTCTGAAAGGCCTATTGTTGCTATTGGTCCGAAGGATTCTGATTTTGCCGAAATCATCACAACAACCAATACGGGCGTTTTCTTTACCTATGATGAAAAAGAGCGATTAAAGAAAACAATACAACAGTATTTTGATTTGTATTTACAGCAAAAGTTACAGGTTTTTCCAGTAGGTTTGCAACAGTATTCAAGAAAAAATTTGACAGAACGGTTAGCTAAACTTTTAACTTCTAATATTTAACTTCCAACTTCTCTATGGGAATCGTAATCAACCAATCGATAAAAAATACCATCATTACCTATATTGGTTTTGCGATTGGTGCAGCGAATACGTT
>JAZKGN010000012.1:0-23029 GCA_040385945.1 Bacteroidota bacterium | reverse complement strand
GCGACCTCGACCTTGGCAAGGTCGCGCTCTACCAACTGAGCTATTTTCGCATTTCAAATTCTGTAAGAACGTCAATACTTGTTCGGTATTGCGGATGCAAATGTAACACTAAAAATGAATTATACAAAGATTTTCAATAAAAAAATAAGTAGAAAAAGGTAACCTATTGAAAACCCTTTCATTACTTTTTTTGTAGCATTCTTTTTATCTCATTTAATTTCATCAAAGCCTCTACAGGCGTCAACGTATTGATATCTAAATTCAGAATTTCCTCTTTAATTTCTTCTAACAATGGATCGTCGAGATTGAAAATACTGAGTTGCATTTCGTCTTTCGCACTTTTAATGCCATTCAACACATCGCTGGAGTGATCTTTCTCTAATTTCTTTAATAATTTTTGCGCCTTTTGGATGACCAATTGCGGCATTCCAGCCATCTTCGCTACATGTATTCCGAAACTATGCGCACTTCCTCCTTTTACTAATTTCCGAATAAAAAGCACGGTGTCTTTTAATTCCTTAACCGAAACATTATAATTCTGAATACGCGTTAACAATTCACTCATTTCATTCAATTCATGATAGTGTGTAGCAAACAAGGTTTTAGGACGTGCCGGATTTTCATGTAAAAACTCAGCAATAGCCCAAGCAATCGAAATACCATCATACGTACTCGTACCACGACCAATTTCATCTAAAAGCACCAAACTTCGATCGGAAATGTTATTCAAGATAGAAGCCGTTTCGTTCATCTCGACCATAAAAGTCGACTCGCCCATAGAAATATTATCACTAGCACCAACACGCGTAAAAATTTTATCTACAACGCCCATTCGAAGTGCTTCTGCCGGAACAAAACTGCCCATTTGAGCCAACAATACTATCAAAGCAGTTTGTCTTAATATCGCCGATTTACCAGACATATTCGGTCCTGTAATCATAATCAACTGTTGTGTTTCTCTATCTAAAAAAACATCGTTGGCAATATACGGAACACCAACTGGCAATTGCTTTTCAATTACTGGATGGCGTCCATTGGTGATTTCCAAATCGAACGAGTCATCTAAAACTGGACAAACATAATGGTTATCGATAGCCAATTGCGCGAATGAAATCAAACAATCCAACTGAGCAATTAAATTTGCATTCAACTGAACAGGCTTGATATACGTAGCCATCCACGAAATTAATTGTTCGAATAACCGGGATTCAATTTGGTGAATTTTTTCTTCAGCTCCGAGAATTTTGGATTCATACTCTTTTAGTTCTTCTGTAATATATCGCTCAGCATTGACCAACGTTTGCTTGCGAATCCATTCTGTTGGAACTTTATCTTTATGTGTATTTCTGACTTCAATATAATAACCAAAAACGTTATTAAACGATATTTTTAAAGACGAAATGCCTGTGGCTTCCGACTCTCTTTTTTCAATTCCTTCTAAAAACTCTTTTCCAGAAAAGGCAATGGCTCGCAATTCATCCAACTCGGCATTGATTCCTTTAGCAATGGCATTTCCTTTAGCAATAGCTACAGGAGCATCTGGATTTAGGGTTGTTTTAATCTTCTCACGAAGCAAATCGCACGCATGCAAACTATCGCCGATAACTTTAACTGCTTCTTGCTTGCTTTGGAGCGCCAATTCTTTAATTGGAATAATTGCATCTAACGAATCTTTCAGATAAATAACTTCACGTGGTGAAACCTTACCCGTTGCAATTTTTGATATCAAACGTTCTAAATCGGAAATTTGCTTGATTTGGTATTGCATTTTTTGAAGCACTTCCTGATTTTCTTTTAAATAAGAAACCACTTCATGACGACCTCTAATTTTATTTATATCCTTTAAAGGCAATGCCAACCAACGTTTTAGCAAGCGTCCACCCATTGGCGAAAGCGTTTTATCAATCACATCCAATAAGGTAACGGCATTCGGATTGTAACTGTGGTACAATTCTAAATTTCGAATGGTAAAACGATCCATCCAAACATAAGCATCTTCAGCAATTCGTTGAATAGATGTTATGTGCTGAATTTTATTGTGTTGCGTTTCCGATAAATAATATAAAATCGCACCTGAAGCTATGATTCCGTCTTGCAATTCTTCAATTCCAAATCCTTTTAACGAGTTGGTTTGAAAGTGCTTGGTTAGAGTTTCGACAGCATAATCATCTTGAAAAACCCAATCTTCAAGGTAAAACGTATTGTAATCTTCTCCGAAAATTTCCCTAAATTGGTTTTTATTGTTCTTTTGGATTAATATTTCACTCGGATTGAAGTTCTGAAGTAACTTATCAATATATTCATCATTACCTTGAGATGTTAAGAATTCGCCTGTAGAAACATCCAAAAACGAAACGCCAATTTGCTTTTTCCCAAAATAAATCGAAGCCAAGAAATTATTGGTATTTGATTGCAACACCTCATCATTCATTGAAACTCCTGGAGTCACCAATTCGGTTACACCTCTTTTTACAATGGTTTTGGTCATTTTAGGATCTTCCAATTGATCGCAAATAGCTACACGAAGTCCGGCTTTTACCAACTTTGGCAAATAGGTATTTAAAGAATGATGTGGAAATCCGGCCAACGCTGTTTCAGTTTCAGAACCAGCTCCACGTTTTGTTAATACAATTCCTAAAATTTTTGACGCTCTTACAGCATCTTCTCCAAAAGTTTCATAAAAGTCTCCCACACGGAATAACAAACAAGCATCAGGATACTTCCTTTTTATCTCATTGTATTGCTTCATTAATGGAGTTTCTTTGCTGCTTTTTTCTTTTGATGACAAGGGATTTTGCTTTTAAAATAAGTCCACGAATTTAATTATTTATATTTAAAAACACCCATTAACATTTCATTTAATAAAAATTTAAGTTTCATTATGAGGGATGAAGATTTTTTTATATAAATTTGCTCATTAATCATTAATATCTAAAAAATGAAAAGAATAGTATTATTAGCGTTATTAGTTGTGTTTGGTACTTCAGTATCTATGGCGCAAACAAAAGCTAAAGCAAAGAAAAAAGTTACAACTGAAAACACAGCAACTCAAAAAACTATCAAACCAGTTGTTGAAGGTGCTGGAATGGTTTTCGAAACTGAAACCATTGATTATGGTACCATTGAACAAAATGCAGATGGTAAAAGAGAGTTTGTATTTACAAACAACGGTAACAAACCATTAATTATTGAAAGCGCTCAAGGTTCTTGTGGATGTACTGTTCCAACAAAACCTGAAGGTCCAGTTGCTCCAGGTGCTAAAGCTACAATTGGTGTAAAATATGCAACAGACAGAGTTGGTGCATTTACTAAAACAATCACGTTAAAATCTAACGCTGCTGGTCAAGAATCAAAACTATTGACTATCAAAGGAACTGTTTTAGCTGCTCCTACTACTACTCCAGGTGCTGAGCCAACAAAAAGCTAATTACTTTTAAAATAAATCTAAAAGCTCTCATTTTTTGAGGGCTTTTTTTTTGAATATCTTTACAGAAAAAAATGCGCAAATTAGAAAACAGTGAATTGGACAGAAAATCGATTGCCGATTTTAAACAAGCCGATAAAACGCCCATCATCATCATCTTAGATGACATTCGAAGTTTACACAATATCGGTTCGGTTTTTAGAACTGCAGATGCCTTTTTAATTGAAAAAATCTATTTGTGTGGCATAACAGCTGTTCCTCCAAATAAAGAAATTCACAAAACCGCTTTGGGTGCTACCGAAACCGTTACTTGGGAATACCAAGAAAACATACTAACCGCGATTGAACAATTAAAAAAAGACAACGTTTTAGTTTATGCTATCGAACAAGTGGAAAACGCTGTATTTCTAAACGATTTTAAACCTGTAAAAGACAAAAAATATGCTTTGGTGTTTGGTAACGAAGTGTTTGGTGTTTCTCAGAAAGCGATTGAATTGTGCGATGGTACGATTGAAATTCCGCAATTGGGAACCAAACATTCGCTGAATATTTCAGTAAGTACCGGAATTGTAGTTTGGGATTTGTTTCAAAAGTTGCGATAAATCACTACAACTTCTTCTGAATTTCATTCAGTATAAAAACATAATCCGATTGGTATTTAACAAAATCTTTTTCAGAAACATCAATCACCAAAACATTTAAATCTTTTTGAGTTTTGATATAATCCAAATAACCATTGTTTATTTTTTCAAGATAATCGGACGAAATTTCCTGCTCATAACTTCTACCTCTTCGTTTGATATTTTGCAATAATTTATCGGTGTTTTGATACAAATACACATACAAATCGGGCTTTGGCATTTCTTTATAAATAATGTCAAAAAGTGTTTTATACAAGCGATACTCATCTTCAGCCAGCGTCACTTTTGCAAAAATCAACGATTTAAAAATGTGGTAATCGGCAACAATAAAATCTTTAAACAAATCAAATTGCGCCAAATCATCTGAAATTTGTTGGTACCTGTCGGCTAAAAAAGACATTTCCAACGGAAAAGCAAATCGGTTTTGATCCTTGTAAAATTTAGGTAAAAACGGATTGTCGGCAAAACGTTCTAAAACTGTTTTTGCATTAAAATCTTCCGCCATTTTCATGGTAAGCGTGGTCTTTCCTGCTCCAATATTTCCTTCAATAGCGATATAATTGTACTTACTTAAGTCCATTGTATCTAAAGGACTTTTCAATTTAGAAATTGAAACGCATTTCCCTTTGTCGGGACAATTTTTTATTATTTCTGCAATGGCATTACCCTCTTTTGGATGAATCCAATTCGAAACTAGTTCTTGCAACGGCAACAAAACAAACAAACGTTCTTTAAGTAAGGGATGCGGAATTTGAAGGTTATCTGAAGTAATCACCTCATCATCAAAAGCAATAATATCAATATCGATGATTCGTGCGGTATATGCTTTTGCGACTTTTCTTGCTCTTCCCATTTTGGCTTCTACCTTCAAAATTTTCTTTAAGAGTTTTTTTGCTGGTAAATGGGTATGCATGAGGAGGGCACAATTGTAAAAACTATCGCTATCAAATCCCCAAGAATCAGTTTCATACAAGGAAGAAACTTTAATTACTGTACCCACTTCATTATGCAATAATGCAATACATTGCTCTATATTTTCGAGCTTCTGACCTTGATTTGTGCCTATAGAAAGTAGTACCTGATGTTGCAGTTTCATATCTCGCAAAATAACTAAAAGTATTTCAGATGACGCCAATTTTGTGTCCTGTGTTGATAACTATTTTTTATTACAAAAGGCGTTCTGTAACAAATTGTTACTTTTAACTACTTATAAAACAAAAATAATTACTATGAAATTTTTAGGAAATGTATTGGCTACGATTGTAGGATTGTTTGTTTTTTGCATGATTTTTTTCTTCGGATTTATGTTAATCGCTGCTTTAGCGGGAGGCGATTCTGACACCGTTACTGTAAAAAACAATTCGGTTATTTATCTCGATTTATCTAAAATAAATCACGATTATGCTGGAAAAGTCACTTACGATGATATGCCTTTTTTAAACGATAAAGACAAGCACAACGGATTGTCAGATGTTATCAATGCGATTGCTTATGCAAAAACAGATGACGACATTAAAGGAATTTCTATTTTGAATAACGAATCCAATTTAGGAATTGCACAAACCAAAGCGTTACGCGATCAATTAGCTGATTTTAAAAAATCAGGCAAATTTATTTATTCGTATGCCGATGTGTATTCTCAAAAAAATTATTACTTAAACTCGGTTGCCAATACGATTTATTTGAATCCGGTTGGCGAATTGGAGTTCAAAGGTTTGTCTACTGAAATCATGTTTTTTAAAGATTTTCAAGAGAAATCGGGCTTAAAAATGGAAGTGATTCGTCACGGAAAATACAAAAGTGCTGTCGAACCGTTCTTAGATAATAAAATGAGTGATGCCAACAGAGAGCAAACACAAGCCTTATTAAACTCGGTATGGAAATCGGTAGTTTCTGAAATTGCAATTACGCGAAAAGTCTCAGAAACGCGTTTGAATGAAATTGCAGACGGACTTTTAGCTCGAACTCCAGAAATGGCTTTAAAAGAAAAACTAATCGACCGAATTGCCTACGAAGATGTATACCATGCTGACATTAGAAAAGCATTAAAAGTAAAGAAAGACGAAGAGTACAATTCAGTTACTATTGAAGAGTATGCCGACAAAGTAGCCACTACTTCAAAAGATTACGACACCAAAGATAAGATTGCAATTATTTACGCTCAAGGAGAAATTGCAAGTGGTGAAGGCGATGTAGATATCATTGGAGAAGGTTCGATGCGACGCTCTTTACAAGAAGCCCGAAAAGACAAAAACGTAAAAGCCATTGTATTGCGAATCAACAGTCCGGGCGGAAACGCACTCACTTCGGAATTGATTTGGAGAGAAATTGAACTAACCAAAAAAGAAAAACCTGTAGTAGTTTCTATGGGAAATTACGCCGCTTCAGGTGGTTATTATATTGCGTGTAATGCGGATGCGATTTATGCTGAAGCCAACACAATCACAGGTTCAATCGGTGTTTTTGGTATGTTGCCTAATTTTACGCAAGCAGCCAACAAACTCGGATTAAACGTAGAACAAGTAAAAACCAACACCAATGCCGCTGGATACAGTCCGTTTAAACCTTTAGACGATAACTTTAGAGGCTTTGTTCAAGAAGGTATAGAACATATTTATACCAATTTTGTGAATCGTGTTGCTAAAGGAAGAAAGATGACCTTCCAACAAGTAGATTCGATTGGACAAGGCAGGGTTTGGAGTGGTGCCGATGCATTAAAAATTGGTTTAGTTGACAAAATTGGAGGTATGGATGATGCGATTAAAAAAGCGGCGTCGTTAGCAAAAATCACAAAATACAGAACACAGGATTTTCCAGAATATGAAAAAAGTTTTGAAGATATTTTAGCCAATTTCGGTTTGGCGCAAAGCAAACAAAACCTAATCAAAGAAGAAATAGGAACTGAGAATTACATGATTTTGCAACGCATCAAAAGATTACAACAACTCAAAGGAGTTCAAGCCATTATGCCTTATGAAATAGAAATCCATTAATCAAAAAACGAAAGAGTTAGTCGTTTTTAATCCGCCTTGTACACCAACAAGGCGGATTTTTATTTTAGCCTCATCGTACAATTATGTAACTATTTATGAAAACATTAGAAATCATGTACATCAGAAATTACTATTTTTGTTTAAAACACATAATCAAGGCAAGGTTTTTGCTTAAAAGTAACGTCATAAAAATTTAAAAGCATGTTCAAGAAAATTTTAAAAATCGTTGGAATTGTACTGCTATTTCTACTTGTAGCAGCATTCGCTATTCCGTATCTATTCGAAGACCAAATCAAAGCCAAAATCGCAAAATCCATCAATGAAAATGTCGATGCCAAAGTTGCGTTCGCTGATGCCGATTTAAGTTTGTTTAAAAGTTTTCCGAAAGCGAATGTGTCTATCGAAAAATTATCCATTATCAACAAAGCTCCTTTTGAAGGCGATACGCTAGTTGCTTTTGACGAGCTGAATTTAAAAATGTCAGTGATGGAACTTTTTAATGACGATAACGAACCGATGAACATTGAAGCCATTTCGTCGAAAAACGGATTGATTAATGTTATTTTCAATAAAGACGGATTAGCCAATTACGATATTGCTCTAAAAAATAAAGACAAGAAAGACGATGGAAAAAGCAAGCCATTAGCTCTAAAAATAAAAGAATATGAAGTCGAAAACTTCAAGTTTAAATTTACCGATGAAGCATCGAAAATAAAAATGGTGTTGGACAGCATCAACCATGAAGGAACAGGCGATTTTACCAATCAAGTTTTGGATTTAGACACGAAAACAACAGCCAAAATATCACTGAATATGGATAAAATGAATTACATGAACAATGTAGCCATTTCATTAGAAGCCGTACTCGGAATTGATTTAAACAAAAGCAAATACACCTTCAAACAAAACAAAGCTAAAATCAACGATTTACCTTTAGAATTTGATGGGTTTATTCAATTGGTAGATGCAGGTCAGGAATACGATTTAACATTTAAAACGCCTACTTCTTCTTTCAAAAACTTCTTAGGATTGATTCCGGCTGCTTACCGAAGCAACATCGAAAACGTAAAAACATCTGGTGATTTTACCGTTGTCGGATTTGCAAAAGGATTGTATTCAGACACTTCTGTTCCAAAATTCAACATTGCTATTGCATCGAATAACGCTTCGTTTCAATATCCAGATTTACCAAAATCGGTTAAAAACATTGTCATCGACACCAAAATCATCAACGAAACGGGCGTTCTAAACGACACCTACATCAACTTAGATAAATTGTCATTTGCCATTGATCAAGATGTTTTTAATGCCAAAGCCAACATCAAAAATGTAGCGACAAATGCTTTAGTAGACGCCGCTCTGAAAGGAACTATCAATTTAGGCAATCTATCCAAAGCGTATCCTATCAAGTTGGACAAACCGTTAACCGGAATTTTAAAAGCCGATGTAACAACAAAATTCGACATGAAATCGGTAGAAACAAGTCAGTATCAAAACATTTATAATGCCGGAAATATCAGTTTAACCGGATTTAAATACACCGATGAAAACGGAAAAGGCATGAACATCAACAGTGCAATTGTACAATTCAATCCGAGTCGTGTGAACTTACAAGAACTAAAAGCCACTACAGGAAAAAGTGATTTGAATGTGAATGGCGTACTTGAGAATTTCTACGGATTTGTATTTAGAAACCAAGAATTAAAAGGAAATTTCAACATGAGTTCTAATTTATTGGCGGTAGACGATTTTATGACAACTTCTGAACCTTCAAAAGAAGCAGCTAAAAAACCAGAAGCCATGAAAATTCCAGCGTTTTTAAACTGTACGCTAACAGCAAAAGCCAACACGGTTTTGTATGATAATTTAACCATGAAAGACGTTTCAGGTAAACTAATCGTAAAAGACCAAGCTGTTACTTTAGAGAATGTAAAAACCAATATTTTCAACGGACAAATTGGTGTCAACGGAATGGTTTCGACAAAAACAAAGACGCCAACGTTCAACATGAATTTAAACTTAAATCAAGTAGATATTGCGCAAACGTTCACGCAATTGGACATGTTGAAAAAAATCGCACCAATTGCTGGCGTAATTAATGGTAAGTTAAATTCGACCATCAAATTGTCTGGAAACTTAGATGCTAACGAATTGACTCCCGATTTAAAAACCATTACTGGTGATTTACTCGGACAATTACTTTCAACGACAGTAAATTCAAGTAATTCAAGCTTATTGACTGCTTTGGATGACAACTTGAAATTTATTGATATTAAAAAATTAAATCTAAACGATTTAAAAGCGGCGTTATCATTCAAAGATGGAAAAGTAACCGTAAAACCATTCAACTTAAAATACCAAGATATTAATGCTACTATTGGTGGAACACATGGTTTTGATCAATTGATGAATTACAACATAAAATTAGATGTGCCAGCCAAATATTTAGGAACAGAAGCCAATGCTTTGTTGGCAAAACTTTCTCCTGCTGATGCATCGAAAATTGAAAATATTCCAGTAAATGCAATCCTTGGTGGAAGTTTTACCAAACCAAAAGTAACTACCGATGTCAAACAAGCTACAACGACTTTGGTAACCAATTTAGCCAAAAAACAAAAAGACAAATTAATTGGTCAAGGAACCACTGCTTTGGGTAATTTACTTGGAGGCAACAAGCCAAAAGACACCACTAAAACAACTACAACTCCCGATAAAAATCAGGAAGTAAAAGACAAGGCCAAAGATTTACTCAACGGTTTGCTTAAGAAAAAAGAAAAACCAAAAGAAAATCCTTAAATAAAATAAAACCCTTTCTAGCTAGAAAGGGTTTTTAATTTATAACGTAATCTTCACCACATAACCTTCAAAGGTTCGAACGTTAAAAACGGTTCCGTCTTCAAAGAGTAAATACTGTCCTTTAATTCCGATTAATTTCCCAGAATAATTGGGTGATTTGTCGAGATTCAAACTGTTTACTTTTTTTGGATACTCCAAAACTGGATAATGCAAATCGTATCGATCTTCCTTTTCAGGATGAAAATACTCTTGTACTTCTTTAGGAATGACATATTTCAAACCTGCACGTTCTTTAATCAAATCGGCATCAGGCACTTCATTTTTTAGCATTTTTTGCCAATTGGTTTTATCGGAAAAATGGTTTTTTAATGCTACTTCGGTAATTCCGGCCAAATACCTGTTGGGAACTTCTACAATTGGAATGGCTTGCACTGCTCCTTGATCTATCCAACGTGTAGGTACTTGTGTTTTTCTAGTAACACCAACTTTCACTTCACTCGACAAAGCCAAGTACACAATATGAGGTTGCAATTGTACTCTTTTTTCATAGTCCAAATCACGATCTTCAATGTCTAAATGTGCTGTACTCAATTCGGGTTTCATAATCCAATCGCCAGCCGCAGCACTGCTCATAAAGCAATCGTAACAAAATCCTTGACGGAAAATTTTTTTCTTTTTTCCACAATTCAAACATTGATAACCCAAAAATTGCAGCTCAAGCGATTTGTTTAACACTTGGTTCATATTCAAGAAACTACTCTCAAATACCAAGTAATATTGAATCGGATTGGCATATTCGGTCTGCATTTTAGTAAGAACACCTTCGTAAGTCATATATTCGTTTTTCGAGAATAATTACAATAAATTTACTATTTTAGCGTAAATATAAATGTTGTGTAACATTAAATCAATCCCATATGAAAAATTCTGTGAAAATTCTTTTAGTTGCTTTGGCATTTGTAAGCTTATCATTTGTAAATTTTGAAAAACGAACAATTAACGTTGTTATTGATGCTGGTCATGGCGGACATGATTTAGGTGCAGAACGAAATATCGTAAGCGAAAAACTACTCGTAGAAACCATCACTAAAAAAATCCAATCTTTAAACAAAGATACCAACGTAAAAATTCACTTAACACGTTCGGATGATTCGTTTTTAGGTTTAGCCGAAAGAGCAAAATTCATCAATGACATTAAACCTGATTTGGCAATTTCACTTCATGTGAACAACAATAAAAACACTACAACCAATGGTTTTGAAGTCTTTATTTCAGATAAAACAACTACTTATGAAAAATCAAATGAATTGGCTGTAAAATTCGCAAACAATTATTCTGAGAAAACAAAATTAATCAACAGAGGTGTAAAAACAGCACCGTTTATGGTTTTGAAAAAATCGGAATATCCAACGTTGCTGGTAGAATTAGGTTTCCTTTCTAACGAAAACGACAGAAATTATTTAACTAGCAATGCTGGTCAGGATGAAATAGCACAAACCATTTTAGACTTTGTTTCCGATTTAAAAGAATAGTTATAATTCGTAATTCCAAAAGATGCCGTTTCCAATAATCAATTCTATCGCCTCTTGGGTTTTGAAGCAACGCATTCATCAGATTGAGCTGTTTTTAAAATACCCACATGAAGTGCAAGACGAATTGCTGATGAACCTACTTCGTTCGTCGGAAGAAACAGTTATTGGCAAGCAATACGATTTTGAAAGCATAAAAAATTACGCCACTTTTAACGAAAGAGTTCCGGTTTCAACTTATGAAGAATTGGAACCTTTGATTGAACGTACACGAAAAGGAGAACAAAATGTATTTTGGTCGCAACCTATCAAATGGTTCGCCAAATCGAGTGGAACAACCAATGCCAAAAGCAAATTTATTCCGGTAAGTGAAAGCGCACTCGAAGATTGTCACTTTAAAGGAAGTAAAGATTTGTTGTGTATGTATTTGAACAACAATGAAAATTCGGAGTTGTTTTTGGGTAAAAGTTTGCGTCTTGGTGGAAGTTCTCAAATTTACGAAAACAACAATTCATCGTTTGGCGATTTGTCTGCTATTTTAATAGAAAACATGCCGATGTGGGCTGAATTTAGTAGCACACCAAGCAATAAAATTTCGTTGATGAGCGAATGGGAAACCAAACTCAACGCTATCATTAACGAAACCAAATCGGAAAATGTGACTAGTTTTGCTGGCGTTCCTTCGTGGATGTTGGTACTTCTGAATAAAATTCTAACCGAAACCAACACTACCAATCTTTCTGAGCTTTGGCCCAATTTGGAAGTGTATTTTCATGGCGGTGTCAATTTTGAACCGTATCGCGAACAGTATCAAAAAATTCTCCCTCATGACAATTTCAAATACTATGAAATTTATAATGCTTCAGAAGGGTTTTTCGCCATTCAGGATTTGAATTATTCGAACGATTTGTTGTTGATGTTGGATTACGGAATTTTTTATGAATTCATTCCGATGGATACTTTTGGATCTGATAATCAGAAAATAATTCGTCTTGAAGATGTCGAATTGTTTAAAAATTACGCCATTGTTATTACAACTAATTCAGGTTTGTGGCGTTATTTGATTGGAGATACTGTTCGATTTACTTCCTTAAAACCTTACAGAATAAGAGTTTCTGGAAGAACCAAACACCACATCAATGTTTTTGGTGAAGAATTGATGGTAGAAAACACTGATCAAGCTATTGCAAAAACATGTTCGGCTTTGAATTGTGATGTTATTGATTATACTGTGGCTCCTATTTTTATGAAAGGAAAAGAAAAAGGCGCGCACGAATGGATGATTGAATTTAAAAAACAACCTGACGACATCGCTAAATTTCAGCAAGTTTTGGATGAAATTCTGCAAACCATCAATTCTGATTATGAAGCCAAACGGTATAATAATATGACTTTAAATCCGTTAGTCATTAATGTAGCGCGACCTGGTTTGTTTTATGATTGGTTAAAAGAACAAGATAAATTAGGCGGCCAACATAAAATTCCGAGATTATCCAACCAACGAGATTATCTCGAACAATTAAAAGGAATGCAGACTGAAATTCCGAAAAACAAATAACGCATTCCGAAAAAGATGAGAAAGACACTTTTACTTTTATTTTTATCTGGCTTCATTTTCTCTTGTGGGCCAAAGCGAATGAGTTGCTATGGCAAGCGTTGCGTAGAAACGTCTGTTAAAAAAGACTTTGTAAAGTCATCTCGTTTAAATACGTGATTCACAAATCATATAAAACTAAAAAAGGCACAAATTTAAAAGTAATTTGTGCCTTTTGTTTTCATTAAAATCAATTAGGAAGCGATTTCCAATCGTTTCAATAAATTTTTATTTAGCGTATCTTGGGTGTAGGCTTTGTCAATATGAAGTTCTTTATCGTCAGAACTTGGTAAATCGTACATCGCATCGGTTAGAATAGCTTCGCAAAGCGAACGCAATCCACGAGCGCCTAACTTGTATTCTAAAGCTTTGTCAACTATATAATCCAATGCTTCGTTATCAATGGTGAATTTTACGTCGTCCATCGCAAACAATTTTTCGTATTGTTTGATTAAGGCATTTTTGGGTTCGGTTAAAATAGAACGCAAGGTTTCTCTGTCTAACGGATCCATGTGCGTTAATACAGGAAGTCGCCCAATAATTTCAGGAATCAATCCGAAATCTTTAATGTCTTTTGGAATAATGTATTGCAACAAATTGTCTTTGTCGATATTGTCTACATTTTTAGACGTGCTATAACCAACTGCTTGACGATTTAATCGTTTGGAAATAATGCGTTCAATACCGTCGAAAGCACCACCTGCAATAAACAATATGTTTTGTGTATTGACTTCAACAAATTTTTGGTCTGGATGTTTTCGTCCACCTTTTGGTGGTACATTCACTACAGTTCCTTCCAATAATTTCAGTAACGCTTGTTGCACGCCTTCACCTGAAACATCACGTGTAATCGATGGATTGTCGCTTTTACGGGCAATTTTGTCTATTTCGTCAATAAATACGATTCCACGTTCGGCTTTGGTCACATCATAATCGGCAGCTTGAAGCAAACGTGTTAAGATACTTTCTACATCTTCACCTACATAACCTGCTTCGGTAAGTACTGTTGCATCGACAATCGCCAACGGAACGTCGAGCATTCGGGCGATGGTTTTGGCAACTAATGTTTTTCCGGTTCCTGTTTGACCGACCATAATAATGTTTGATTTTTCAATTTCCACATCATCATTGGCACTTTGTTGCATCAATCGTTTGTAGTGATTGTACACTGCAACCGACATTACTTTTTTGGTTTGATCCTGACCAATAACGTATTCGTCGAGGAACGCTCTGATTTCTTTTGGCTTGTGCAAAATCAAATCGGATACATTTTTTACACCTGCACTCGATTTCAATTCTTCCAATACGATGCCGTGTGCTTGTTCGATACAGCGGTCGCAAATGTGCGCGTTAATTCCAGCAATCAATAAATTGGTTTCTGGTTTTTTTCTTCCGCAGAAGGAACATTCTAATACTTCTTTTGCCATTTTTTTGAGTTGCTGAGCGGCTGAGTAGCTGAGTGGCTGAGAATAATCTCAGTAACTCAGCCACTCAGTAACTCAGTCGCTTTTTTATCTTCTTAAAACTTCATCAATCATTCCATATTCTTTTGCTTCATCAGCAATCATCCAATAATCGCGTTCGGAGTCTTTGTGTACTTTATCGAACGTTTGCCCCGAATGGTGCGAGATGATTTGGTACAATTCGTCTTTTAACTTCAACATTTCTTTCAAGTTGATTTCCATGTCGGTTGCCACACCAGATGCACCACCTGATGGTTGGTGAATCATGACTCTTGAATGCGGTAAAGCCGAACGTTTTCCGGCAGCACCTGCACACAATAAAACAGCACCCATTGAAGCTGCCATTCCGGTGCAAATAGTTGCTACGTCTGGTTTGATGTATTGCATGGTATCGTAAATTCCAAGTCCAGCATACACGCTTCCACCTGGAGAGTTAATATAAATTTGAATGTCTTTAGACGCGTCAACCGATTCTAAAAACAACAATTGTGCTTGAATGATATTCGCCATATAGTCGTCGACACCCGTTCCCATGAAGATGATTCTGTCCATCATCAAACGCGAAAAAACGTCCAATTGAGAGATGTTCATTTGACGTTCTTCGATGATATAAGGTGTCATGCTGCTTACGATTTTGTCGTAGTACATGCTATTTACACCGTGCTTTTTGGTAGCAAATTTTTTAAATTGCTTCGCCATTTCGAGCGTAGCTCTCGGGTCTTTTCCGTAGTTCATTTTTTTACTTATTATAAATTATGAATTTTAAATGATTCTTAACCTGGTATTCAAAGTCTGTGCCTTTTTTAAAAGATGACATTGTGACTGAAATCTGGAGCCCTAGCCCAGATGGAAGCGGCATCCTTTTGCTTGTTTCTTTAACAAGGAAAAGATAAAGCGTACAGCTGGAGAAAGCTTCAAATAAAAAGCGTCAAAATCAACCGACTTTGACGCTCAAATATAGTAATTTTTTAATTATGCCTCACCATACATCGCTTTGATGAAATCGTCATAGTTGACTTCTTTGGTTTTAGCGCTGATTTTTTCTTTGTACAAATGCAATAATTTTTCACTCATCACTTGATCTGAAAGGCGTTTTACTTCCTCTTGATTGGACATGACACGTGCTACGATTCCTTGTACATCTTCGTCAGTTGGGTTCATTTGACCAAATTGAGCCATTTGCTTTTTGATCACTTCTGAAGTGTAGTTTTTCAAATCTTCAAACGTAATTTGAAGGTTATTTTGCGCCATTACTTTACCTTCTATAAGTTGGTAACGCAATCCGTTTTCTGATTTTGCGTATTCTTCTTCGGCTTGTTCAGCTGTTAAAGGTGCTTCACCAGCTGATTGAATCCATTTTTTTAAGAAGGTTGCTGGCAAATCGAATTTGGTGTTCGCAATTAACGATTCGGTAACGTCGTTTAAGAATTTTTGATTGGATTGTTGAACGAATTGGTTTTCGGCATCTTCTTTAATCTTCGCTTTTAACTCGTCAACTGAGGTAATTACTTTTGGTCCGAATAATTTGTCGAACAATTCTTGGTCTAAAGTCGCTGGTTCACTAGCAATTACTTCGTCAATGGTGAAGGTTACGTCAACATCTAAACCGTGAACATCGTCATGACTTACTGCCAAATGATCCATTAATTTATGGTCGTCATGGAATAACCCTTTTGTTTTTAATGTTACTACATCGCCTACTTTTTTTCCGATGAAAGACGCTGCTGTTTTTTTGTCAGCAAACAATTCTAAATCGATAGTAGTTCGGTTGTTGATGCCTTTTTCTTCATTGACAAAAGTTCCGGCAACGTCATTGCCTTCGGCTACTTCATTTTGTGAAATAATTTTTCCGTATTGCTTTTGGATTCTAGCAATTTGCGCGTTCAACATGGTGTCGTCAGCGATGATTTTATAATGTGTTATGTTGTTTTTTGCATTTAAATCAACTGAAAATTCAGGTGCTAAACCCAATTCAAAATCGAATTTAAAATCGTCGGCATCCCAGTTAAAATCTTCGGTTACTTTTGGAAGTGGGTTTCCAAGAATATCTAATTTCTCTTGTTGTAAATACCTGTTTAAATTTTCTTGTAATACTTTATTCACTTCTTCTAAAAGCACTGCTTTTCCGTATTGTTTGTTAATCAAACTCATTGGAACTTCCCCTTTTCTGAATCCAGGAATGGCAGCATTTTTACGATAATCTGCTAATGTTTTTTCTACTTTTGGAGCATAATCTGCTTTAGAAACTTCTACAGTTACAATAGCATTTAAAGCGTCAACGTTATTTCTTGTTATGTTCATTTCCTTATTTTTATATACTAAAATTGGGTGGCAAAATTATAACATTTCTGCAACCCAACCAATTTTATTTTGCTGATTTTAACAGTATTATTTTGCTTCACCTGTGAGTTTAAAAATCAATGATTGAGAGATAGACAATAGAATGCTAAAGAACAAGGCAGTCCAAAACGAACTCACTGAAAAACCTGTTACAAAATGATCGCAAAGCATAATAATTAATGCGTTTATGACTAATAAAAACAGTCCCAAAGTAACAATAGTGACAGGCAACGTGAAGATGATTAAAATTGGTTTTACAAAAAAATTGAGTAATGCTAATACGATGGCAACAGTTAATGCTGTTGTAAATTCGTCAACAACAACGCCTTTAATGAGGTAGGATAAAATCATTACAAGTAATGACGTGACGAGTATTCTGATGAGTAATTTCATATAATCAAGGAATTTAAAACAGTACAAAAGTAATTATTTATGTTTTTTTTACGGAAATTAACATAAATATTTTCTTATTTTTCTTAAATTTGTTTTGTATTAACTTTTAAAAAACAATTTTATGAAAAAACTATTACTTTCATTTTTATTTATTGGTAGCGTAAGTGCAAATGCACAATCTACTATTTTTGAAGAAAATTGGGATGGAGTTGGACCCGGAATTACAGGTTGGACTTTATACAATGTAGACAATAGAACTCCCGATCCAGATCCGCTTTCTAGTTTAGTAACTGAAGCTTGGACTGTACTTTCACTTGCAACAATACAAGGCGCATTACCAACATACACTGGGTACCCAGCGGCTGCAACAGGTATGGCAGGTAACATTATTGCTAGCAATTCATGGTATGCACCTACAGGTGTTGCAAATGACTGGTTAGTTTCACCTTTAATTACAATTCCTGCTGGTGCTACTAGCGTGAATTTGAAATGGGCTGCTGTAAGTTTAGCTAATGCTTCTTTTTTAGAAGATTATCAAGTATACGTTTCTCCTACTGGTGGAAGTGCAGTAGCTAATTTTACTACCTTGTTATTAGACGTTAATAATGAATTGAATACTGGAAACTACAGAACAGCAGCATTAACTGGATACGATGGAACATCAATTAGAATTGCTTTCAGAAATGACAGTAATGATCAATATGTAATGTTTTTAGATAACATAAAAATTGATGGTACTTTATCTTCTGATGAGTTTTTCTCTAGTAAATTTACTACATACCCAAATCCAGCGAGCAATAATGTAACTATCACTAGTTCAGAAAATATTTTATTGACTGAAGTTGTAGTTACTGACATCAACGGTAGAACGGTAAGCACTAATAAAATAAACAATTTGACAGAAGCTCAAATAAATGTATCTGAATTAAATTCTGGAATTTATTTCATGAACATTACATCTGAATCTGGTAAAGCAGTTAAGAAATTTATCAAAAACTAAGACTATCTTTTTTAGTCCAATTAAAAAGTCCTCACATAAATGAGGACTTTTTTTATTTTAAAAAAGCAATGGTTTTTTCAAAAAACAGTTGCGGATTTTCAGCATGAATCCAATGACCTACATTGAGCATGGTTTCTAATTGAGCGTTTGGAAAATGCTTTTTTATGTCAGTCATATCAGCATCCAAAACATAATTTGAATTTCCTCCACGAATAAATAAAGTCGGATTTTCAAACACAGCATCCGTTGGTAAAGCAGTTCCTATTTGTTCAATTTCTTTATTAAAGACAGCTAGATTGAAACGAAAAGCCAATTGTCCTGGCGTTAACCAATACAGATTTTTCATCAAAAACTGACGCGTTCCAAAATCGGGAATGTATGGATATAAAATCTCTTCAACAGTTGCTCTATCTGGTTTTTCAGTAAAATCTACCGCATTCAATCCAGCTAAAATGTCGGTGTGATGCGGTGCGTAATACTTGGGACCGATATCACCCACAACCAATTTGTCAACCCGTTCCGGATACGACGTTGCAAAAAGCATGGCTACTTTTCCTCCCATCGAATGTCCGATGACGAAAACTGTATCCAACTGATGTCCGTCACAATACTCTAAAAGATCTTGCGACATGACGTTATAATTAAAATCATCAGAGTGAAAACTTTTTCCGTGGTTTCTTAAATCTAACAAATGCACTTGAAAACCTTGAGCTACATAGTGTGAGCCTAGTGTTTTCCAATTGTCAGACATTCCCATAAATCCGTGGATAATGACTAACGGCTTTCCTTCTCCTTCTATTCTTGAGTATAGCATGTTTTATTTCAATTTTTGCAAATACATGTTCACCACATTATCCAACCCTAAATAAAGTGCTTCTGAAATCAAAGCATGGCCAATAGAGACTTCCAACAAACCCGGAATATTTTCTTTAAAGAATTGAATATTATCCAAACTCAAATCATGACCAGCATTGATTCCCAATCCCAATTCGTTAGCTAAAATAGCTGCTCTAGTGTAAGGTGCAATTCCGTTTTTATTTCCCAATCCATATTCATGGGCAAACGCTTCAGTGTACAATTCAATTCGATCGGTTCCAGTAGCTTTGGCACCTTCAATCATTTTTAAATTCGGATCTACAAAAATAGAAGTCCGAATTCCATTGCGTTGAAATTCCTGAATCACTTCGGTTAAATACGATTGATGTTGCACTGTATCCCAACCAGCACTTGAGGTAATCGCACCAATAGCATCGGGAACCAAAGTCACTTGTGTCGGTTTTGTTTCCAATACCAAATCTATAAAATTATGTTGCGGATTGCCTTCAATATTAAATTCGGTGTACACAATTGGTTTTAAATCGCGTGCATCTTGATAACGAATATGTCTTTCATCAGGCCGTGGATGAATGGTTATTCCGTGAGCACCAAATTTTTGAATATCTGTTGCGACTTGCAATAAATCGGGCACATTGCCTCCTCTTGCGTTGCGCAGTGTGGCTATTTTATTGATATTTACACTTAGTTTTGTCATGTTGTATGTAAGCTAATTTCTTTTTCGTACTACTTGTTTACAAAAATACAAAGTTAAAATAAAGAATTATGTTCTATTTTTTGATTATTTTGCACGCATATTTAATCCACAGTATGACAGAAATTACCGATTATATCACAAACGATTACAAAGCCATTGACAGCCAGCAAGCTATTGCTGATGTACAAGATTTTTTTGTTGATGTTTCGTTTTCGCATTTTCCTGTCTTAGCAGAAGGAATCTATGTTGGAAGTATTGCGGCTGACGATGTTGAAACATTTGACAGCGACAAGAAAGTAACCGATTATAATTATGCACTTGAAGGAATTTTTGCTAGAAAAAACATGATTTGGCTGGATGTATTGGAAGTTTTTGCAAAAAATCATACCAACATCGTACCTGTTTTAGACGAAAACAATTTGTATTTGGGTTATTATGAATTGGAAGACATTGTAAAATTTTTCCATGAAACGCCTTTTTTAAAAGAGCAAGGTGGCATTATTGTCGTACAAAAAAATATTGCTGACTATTCGATGAGTCAAATTACTCAAATTGTTGAAAGCAACAACGGTAAACTTTTGGGCTTATTTGTTTCGGAAGCCGACATTGAAAAAATTCAAATTACTATAAAAATTGCAATGGGTGGTATGAATGACATCATTCAATCGTTTCGAAGATACAACTACGAAATTATTTCGGAACATCATGAAGATAACTATTTGAATAGCTTAAAAGAGCGTTCGGAATATTTAGACAAATATTTGAATATATAACCATGAAAATAGCCATTTTCGGACAATATTATCAAAACGACACAAGACCAATTATTAGTGATATCTTTCAATTTTTTATCACTAACAATGTTGAATTAGTTGTTGAAGCCGCTTTTTTAAGTGTATTAATCAAAGAAGATATTGTAAAAAATGATTACAAAACCTTTTCTAATTTCAAAGAGTTAGACACTAGTTTTGACATTTTGGTCAGTATTGGAGGCGACGGAACTATTTTGAGAGCCGCCACTTTTGTCAGAGATTTAGGCATTCCAATTTTAGGCATAAACGCAGGAAGATTAGGCTTTTTAGCCACGGTTCAAAGAGAAAATATCGAGACTTTTTTGAAGTTGGTCATTGAGAAAAAGTATACGATTTCTGAACGCACACTACTAAGCATTGACAGCGCTCCAAATAACGAACAAATCGCCGAATTGAATTTCGCATTGAACGAAGTTACAGTAAGTCGAAAAGATACCACATCGATGATTACCATTGAAACGTATCTGAACGATGAATACCTCAATTCGTATTGGGCAGACGGTTTGATTATTTCTACCCCAACGGGTTCAACGGGTTATTCGTTGAGTTGTGGCGGACCTGTTTTAACGCCTGATGTGAAATGTTTTGTCATCACTCCCATTGCACCTCACAATTTAAACGCACGTCCTTTGGTAATAACCGACGATACCGTTATCAAATTAAAAGTTTCAGGACGTGAAGAAAACTTTTTGGTTTCTCTAGATTCTCGCATTGCCTCTATAAATGCAGCGACCGTTTTAACGATAAAGAAAACGGCATTTCAAATTAAAATGGTGGAAATACCGAATGAAACCTTCTTAAAAACCTTACGAAAAAAGTTATTGTGGGGCGAAGACAAACGAAATTAATTCACTTCTTTTATACTACATCACCCCATTTCTTCGTTAAATAGCAGTTTATATCTAATTATGTTAATATTATTAATTATAAATACTAATATCATGTTTTATTAGTTTTTATAATTATTATATTTGCACGCTATTTTTCAATTAATGAAAAGACTATTTTTTATCGTTATCGTTCTGTGTTTTTCAAAGGTAAATGCCCAAATTAATGAAATTGGAGTTTTTCTTGGAGGTAGTAATTTTATTGGAGATGTTGGAAAAACAACCTACATCGCACCAAATGAAATAGCTTTTGGATTGTTGTATAAATGGAACAGGAGTCCGAGACATGCCTACCGATTTTCACTTATCCAAAGCACATTATCTGGAAATGACCTAGATTCGGATGTTCCAGGCAGAAAAGAAAGAGGATTAAATTTTGAAAACAGCATTACAGAAGTATCAGCTGGATTGGAATTCAATTTTTTCGATTTCAATTTACATGAGTTAACTCCAAAACTAACACCTTATGTTTTTACTGGACTTACTTATACCTTCTATGATGGATTGTTTTTTGTAGGAGATAAAGCAAAATCCGATTCAAAACACGGCACCATAGGAATTCCAATGATAGTGGGAATTAAAACGAACATAATGCCCAAATTAATCTTAGCAGTAGAAGTAGGAGCGCGATATACATTCGCAGATGATATTGATGGAAGCAATCCTACTAATGAGAATTTACAATTACAAAAATTCGGAAATATAAATAGCAATGATTGGTATACTTTTTCAGGGTTAACACTAACCTATACATTTGGAGATAAACCTTGCTATTGTGCAGATTAAAATATGAACTTACTAGAATCGATCGATAAAGACAAATTACCAAAGCATCTTGCCATTATAATGGATGGCAACGGACGCTGGGCTAAGCAAAAAGGACTTTTGCGCGCTATTGGTCATGAAAATGGCACAAAATCGGTGCGTGTTACCGTTGAAACTTGTGCCAAATTAGGGATTGAAAACCTAACACTTTATGCTTTTTCGACTGAAAATTGGAACCGACCAAAACTAGAAGTTGATACATTAATGAAACTTTTAGTACACTCTTTAAAAAGCGAATTAAAAACGCTTCAACAAAATGATATCCGTTTAAACTCTATTGGAAATCTAGACAAACTTCCCAAATCTATACAAAAAGAACTTAACGAAGTCATTGCCCTGACTAAAGGAAACTCAAGAATGACGCTTACTTTAGCCTTAAGTTATGGTTCGAGAGAAGAATTAATTACTGTTGTTAAAAATATCAGTAATAAAGTTAAAAATAATATAATTTCAATAGATAGTATTGATGAATCAATTATTAATCAGCATCTTTACACGCACAATCTACCCGACGTAGATTTGCTTATCAGAACAAGTGGCGAGCACCGAATAAGTAACTTTTTGCTATGGCAAATAGCCTATGCAGAATTTTATTTTACGGATGTGCTTTGGCCAGATTTTAAAGAAAATGATTTATATGAAGCCATCATTAGCTATCAAAAAAGAGAACGCAGATTTGGAAAAACAAGTGAACAAATTAAATAAAATAATAGTGTTGAATAAAATTATAGGAACGTTATTATTTTCCTTACTTATCGGAAATCAATTTTCAGTACAAGCCCAAGAAAGAGTGCCTTTTGA
>JAZKGN010000011.1:0-11675 GCA_040385945.1 Bacteroidota bacterium | reverse complement strand
ATTGTATTGAAAACGAAATTGTTTTCCGAAACCTGTTAAACTACTTTTTGTTTTGATTGCTATATAATCCAAATAACCTTTTGAAGTAGGAACACCTCCGTCGTTAAAATTTAATTTTACGGTATAATTTGGAGTTGTTGTTATGGGCGTGTTTGTGAGTGACGCATCTCTAGCTACATAGCTCGAATTTAATGCTACAATTCCGATATTCATATCGGGTAATGCTTGTGCATTTACGGTTGTGGTGAATTTTGTTGCTACAAAAGAATTTCCGCCAACATGAATATCAATAGTCGTCGTTGCCGAAGGTACTATGTTTGGAAAGTTAAATTTAAATTCTTGTTCGTCTTCTATATTAAAAGCTTCGCCAAACCAAATTCGACCCAATCGCCCAATATTGGTTAAATCTACTTCGTGAAATTGATAATCGTCATAATCAATTAACGTTACATTACTGCCAGCTGTTGGCTCAATATAAGGTGCAATTCGTTTGCCTTGTCCGCCAGAAGTAGTCACATAATAATACGATCGATCACTGTATAAATTGATGTGGGTTTTATTTTCATCACTCCAATTGTCCATGCCTTCTGCATAAAAAAGTACGTAATCGCTATCGTTAAAAACACCGTCAGCTTCTCCTATTACTTGTATAGCATTTTCTTCTAAATCATTTGGATAAGGTGTGCTGTTACTTAGCGGAACCATTCTTCCGCCATTGCCATAGATTTTTATTTTTTTTGGATCAACACCATCTGTTGTGAGTCCGATTTCATTTAAAAACGATTTCGAAATTTTATATACACCCGATTTTTCAACATAAAACCGATACCAAGAACCCGAGGTCAACACCGAATTGGTTATAGCATTTACAGTGTTAGGTAAATCATTTGTTCGCGAAGCAGTGCTTGCCGAAGTGTACGTATAGCTAAGCGATTTTACTTTTTTATACCCATTTCCTTCTCTAACAATAGGAGAAAAAGAAACAACAGCAAAAAATAAATCCCTTGCAATGTAGTTTTCGATTTTTGCTTTAAGCGTTAATGGAATGGCAGTTTTTGATAATTCTCCCAATTGCAACTCGTCGATTGTTTCATAAACGATGTTGGTTATTTGAAGTGAATTTTCGTCAATTAAATTAGATGTAGGGATTTTTAAAGTGTAGCGCAGTTCTTTTTTAGCGTCGTTGTAATTAAAGCTATCCGAATTAAACTGCGGAATTCTTGCAGTAAAATCGCCTGTTGCGTATGTTGTTTTTTCATTCCAATCAACAGTAACATTGCCTTGCTGTTGGGCAAAACAAAGAAAACAAGTAAAGAAATTAAGAAAAATAGCAATTTTTTTCATCAAAGTACTAACGTAATGTTATTGCAAATATTGCAACTACAAAAATAAAATATTATTTAGTGCAATGCAATAAATTAAATCCTTAACCGTTATTTAATGTGATGTTAAAATCGAAAATTTGATTTTTTTTAAAAAATAAGAAAAGGTGTTGCGGTTTAATGGATATTTATTATATTGCGCCACGAAATTTATTACCTACTAACAGTATGAAAGTAAGCAAAATTATGGTTATTAAATTATTACTATCTTTAGTAATAATGATTGGTTTTACTAGTTGTAGTAAAAAGGGAAGTTCAAAAAACGGCTCTAAAGCAACAGGTTGGAAAATCAATGACAAAAAGGGAGGTTTTCAGTATGCATCTAATTATAAGAAGCAAGCAACTGGACCAGGTTTAGTTATGGTTGAAGGTGGAACTTTTACTATGGGTAAAGTTCAAGATGATCCAATGCACGATTGGAACAATACGCCAAATCAACAACACGTTCAGTCTTTTTATATGGACGAAACGGAAGTAACTAACATCATGTACATGGAGTACCTTGATTGGTTGAAAAGAGTTTTTCCACCAGAAGAAGAAAACTACAAAAACATTTACGTTGGTGCTTCACCTGATACTTTGGTGTGGAGAAACCGATTAGGATACAATGAAACAATGACCAATAACTATTTAAGACATCCTGCTTATGCAGAATATCCTGTAGTTGGTGTGAATTGGATTCAAGCTTCTGAATATGCAAAATGGAGAACAGACCGTGTGAACGAAGCTGTTCTTGAAAAAGAAGGGTATTTAAAGAAAGACGCAAAACTTACGGATACAAAAGCAGACGCTTCATTTAGTACAGAAACGTATCTTGCTGCTCCATCAAAAACATTTGGTGGTAACGAAGAAATCGTTCTTAAAGGAAGAAGAAATTCAAAAGCTGAAGGTAAAGGTGGTACAAAGAATGCAAAAGGAGAAACACAAGAGCCTAAAAACATTTATGTGCAAAAAACAGCTGGTGTTATCTTACCAGAATACAGATTACCAACAGAAGCAGAGTGGGAATATGCTGCAGCAGCTGACGTAGGTCAAAGAGAATACAACATTTACAAAGGACAAAAGAAATACCCTTGGTCTGGAAGTTACACACGTTCAGGTAAAAGAAAAATCAAAGGTGATCAATTGGCGAACTTTAAACAAGGTAAAGGTGATTACGGTGGTATAGCAGGTTGGTCTGATGACGGAGCTGATATTACCAATAAAGTAAAATCATACCCTCCAAACGATTTTGGATTGTATGACATGGCTGGAAACGTAGCCGAATGGGTTGCCGATGTGTACCGTCCAATTGTTGATGATGAAGCAAATGACTTCAACTATTTTAGAGGTAACGTTTATGTTAAAAATAAAATTGGAGAAGACGGAAAAGTTGAATTAGTAACTGCTGAAACGCAATCTTACGATACCTTACCAAACGGTAAAGTAATGGCGAGAAATTTCCCAGGTCAAATTGCTCAAGTTCCAGTTGATGAAAACGAAACGTATTTAAGACAAAACTTTGATAAAAGTGACGAAAGAAACTACAGAGATGGAGACAAACAATCGACTCGTTATTTTGACTTTGGAGGTTCTGATACTGAAGAAAGCAATACAAAATTAAAAGACGAACAAAGAATGTACGATTCACCTAAGCACAACGTAAGTGTAGATAGTTTAGGAAACATGACTCGTAAATACGATAAGTCAAGCAAAAGAACAACATTGGTAAATGACGATGTTAGAGTTTACAAAGGTGGTTCTTGGAGAGATAGAGCGTATTGGTTAGATCCAGCACAAAGAAGGTATTTCCCTCAAGATATGGCAACAGATTACATCGGATTCAGATGTGCAATGTCTAGAGTAGGTCCAAAAGCCGACAAAAAGAAAAGAGCAAGAAACTAATTTTCTTATATCATACAATTAAAGCCCTTTCATTAGGGCTTTTTTTTTAATCTTTTTTATATGACAATTCAAGAAATTCATACGTTGTTTTTGAGCTGCAGCAATGTGGTTATCGATACTCGAAAAATTGAAGCCAATAGTTTGTTTGTCGCTCTCAAAGGCGAACGATTTGACGCCAATACCTTCGCCAAAGAAGCTTTAGAAAAAGGCGCATCGTATGTAATTATTGATGATAAAAATTATTATATCGACAGTCGAACTATTTTGGTCAACGACAGTTTGATAGCATTACAAGAATTGGCCAAGTTTCACCGTCATTACCTACAACTTCCAATAATTGCCTTAACGGGTAGCAACGGGAAAACAACTACAAAAGAATTGATCAATGTAGTGTTGTCTAAAAAGTTTATCACTAAGGCTACAGTTGGCAATCTCAACAATCATATTGGTGTTCCGTTAACGCTGTTGTCGTTTACCAAAGCAACTCAAATTGGTATTGTAGAAATGGGTGCCAATCATCAAAAAGAAATCGAATTCTTATGCGATATTGCACAACCCGATTACGGTTATATTACCAATTTTGGAAAAGCGCATCTTGAAGGTTTTGGTGGTGTTGAAGGTGTGATAAAAGGAAAAAGCGAAATGTATTCGTATCTAAAAGCAAATCTTAAAACTGCTTTTGTAAATCTAGATGATAATATTCAAGCCGATAAAACAAATAGTATTGAACGAATTACCTTCAGTCAGATTGATGAAAAAGCAACTACATTTATTAAAAACGTAACAGCCAATCCGTTTGTAACTATTGAGATAGAAGATGTTATAATTACATCGCATTTAATTGGCTTATACAATGCAAATAACATCAACGCGGCAATCACTATAGGAAAACACTTTAAAGTCGCTAATAACGACTGTAAAGACGCAATTGAAAGCTATGTTCCAGACAACAACCGATCGCAATTGTTAACCAAAGGATCTAACGAAATTATTTTGGATGCTTATAATGCCAATCCGAGTAGCATGAAAGTCGCTTTGGAAAACTTTTTGCAATTGGACAAAGGCAACAAGTTTATCATTATTGGAGACATGTTCGAATTGGGAGAGGAAAGTCTTTCAGAACACAAGAGTATAATTGATTCGTTGGTAAATGCAACTACAGTAAAATGTTGTTTTGTTGGATTTGATTTTTATACGAACAAAGTCGAAAAATCCCATTTTCATTTTTTTAAAACCTTCGATAATTTTTCAGCGTTTTTAAAAAGCACCAAAATTGAAAACAGTATCATTTTAATTAAAGGTTCGCGCGGAATGGCATTGGAGCGTAGCTTGGAATTGTTATAAACGATTTTTCCGATTTCTTTTTCTATCTTCATTCAATAAACAGACGAATTATAAGCAGCCTTTTTTTGAAAAAAAGGAACTATTGTATGGAGGCAAAAAGCAAACAGACAAAAGGATAATTCTATTCCAGAAATAATCAATTGAATTGGATCTTCGTCGCCAAATTGTAGATAACCAATTCCACGAGCTATTCCAGTTGCAAGAAAAATAATGGTGAAGGCAGCCAGTGCCATTTTATGTCTGTTGTCATCAAAAGCACACCAAATAAAGAAGCATCCAATGCCAATTTTAAGTCCACCGTAAAATGCCATCACTTCAATCATAGCATTCGAATTGTTGTAAGTGAAACCAACAAGCCTTCCTAAAATAGTTGGGTTTATTAGAAACACCAAACCATAAGTAATCAAGATAATTCCATTGATTATCAAAAACAGTTTTGCTAGTGCATTCATTTGCTGGGGTTTTAAAGTTAGAAAGAACTTCCCAAAACTGTTTTAGGAAGTTCTTTCGAAAATATTATTGAACAGTATAGTCTCTTTTGTCCACTTCAGATAAACGGAAATAGCCTAAAGCAAAATTGCCAGCATCCGTTTGATTGATTATATTTCCTCTAACATTTGTTGGAGTAGTAGACCAAGGACCACCTTGTCCTTGCGACACATCCAAAAGAATGTTCATGTAGGTTAGGTAACTTTTTGAAATGCCATACAATGATAATTTCATTTGAGTTCCGAAAACCAAATCTTCATGCGTATACGATCCGTAGTTTTGATTGCCTTGAAAAAATTCATCGTCAAAAACGCTATAGTAAGGATAGATAGTGATATTGGTTTCAAATGCAGTCATGTAATTGTTGTTCTCTGCGCCATTGTCCTGAAAATAAAACTTGACTTCAATTTCATCGCCAGAAAAACCAGCGTCATCTTTTTGTTCAATGGTGCCAATGCTTGGTGCTGCCATCATTTTTTCTGTCGCAGTATAGGTTTGACCGCTATTAATAACCGTCAGTACATACGTTTCACCAATTGTTGGTGTAAAATTGGCGCAAATATATTCGCCAGTATTCGGAATTTCAACAAAGTTAAAAATGGTATTTGCACTATTTGTTATCCAAATTGTAGCTCCAGAAACAGTCGGAATCTGAGTGTCATAAAATCCGGTTGTAGTAGATAATTTGATTTTTTGGATGCTTCCATCAGTACCTTTCGTCCAGTCTATGGAAGCGTCAATAACTAATTTTGCAGGTGCTGTGTCTAACTCGACATCAACCACATCTTCGCAACTTGTGGTGGCAAAAAAGCTAACAAGCATAAGCATAAAATAAATTGTATTTTTCATGATTTTGATTTTTTAATGAATTTATAATTAGAATTTAAAGTTGTAGGTAATACTCGGAATCATTCCGAAGATGGACAATTTTACAGCTTCATTTGCTCCAGAAGTTTCGTTTTGTCGGAATGACATCGAAGCAGCATTCGAACGATTGTAAACGTTATAAATACTGAAAACCCATTCGCTTTGCCATCCTTTAGTTTTATTTGGAGTCGGAACATAAGTTGCCGAAATATCCAAATGATGGTACGCTGGCAAGTTGCTTTTGTTTCTGCCTTCATACGTTGGAACGACAATGCCACTGTACATGTATTGACCATTTGGAAAAGTAGCAGCTTTACCAGATTGTAACGCGAAAATCCCACCGAACGACCATTTCTCTGAGAACTGATACGCACCAGTAAACGATAGGTTGTGTAATTTGTCATAACTAGAACGGTACCATTCTCCGTTATTGATTCCAGTTTCATTTTCCGTTCTTCCTGCTGTTTTTTGTTCCGAACGCGAAAGGGTATACGAAGCAAATCCAGTTAGTTTACCCGAATTTTTTCGAACCAAAATTTCCAAACCATACGCTCTTGATTTTCCTGTCAATACAACTTGTTCAAGCGTATTGTTGGCAATCAAATCGGCTCCGTCTATGTAATCGAGGCGGTTTTTGGTTTCCTTGTAAAACGTTTCGGCTTCAATCGAATACGCGTTGTCTTTAAAATTTTTGAAATAGCCCAAAGCTACTTGGTCTACAATTTCTGGCTTGATGAATTTATCACTTGGAGCCCAAACGTCTAATGGTGTAGCCGATGACGTATTTGAAATCAAATGCACGTACTGGCTCATTCTGTTGTAACTGGCTTTTAACGATTGGTTATCTGTCAATTGATACGCAACGGCTACACGTGGTTCTAAATTGTCAAAACTGGCAATAACCTCATTTCCGGGATAATTTTCTGTACCAGTTGGTGTAGCACTTTCATAAATTTGAAGCGCGTCATTAAAAACTACTGCTTGGTCGTTGGCATACGTATTCATTTTTTCACCAATTCTATAAAACATACTATAACGCAATCCGTAGTTGATGGATAATTTATCGGTAAGTTCTTGTTCCGACTGGATGTACACCGATGGTTCCCAAGCGTATTTTTTATCCAATTGCATGTGATTGATTCCAGATGATTCATTCGTAGGATCGACAGTTCCTGGATTGAAAGAATACATCATCGAATTCACTCCGTAACTTAACTTTAATTTGTCTGCTGCATAATGTTTGAAATCGTATTTTAAGTTGTAATTCTTAATGCCCGATTTCCATGTCAAACCTTCCGAATCCAAATCCAAGCCATAATAATAATCACTGTAAATTACCGATAGGTTAGAGAATAATTTATCCGAAAACAAGTGATTCCATCTCAAATTAAATACTGTATTGCCATAGGTATTGCTTAACTGTTCGCTAATTTTGAAGACATCTCTTCCAAAATATCCCGACAAGAACAAGTTGTTATTGCTGTTGAGTTTGTAACTTAATTTGGTGTTCAAATCATAGAAATAAGCCGAATTTTTATTGTCGGAAAGTTTCAAGAATAAATGAGCATACGAACCTCTTCCTGCAATTAAAAAAGAACCCTTGTTCTTTTTGATTGGTCCTTCCGCCATTATTCGGCTAGAAATTAATCCAATACCTCCATTCATATGAAATTCATTGCTGTTACCATCTTTTTGATAAATGTCGAGCACAGACGAAACACGACCACCATACTTGGCAGGAATTCCACCTTTGTACAGTTTGATGTCTTTAATCGCATCTGAATTGAAGACAGAAAAGAAACCAAAAACGTGAGACGAATTATACACCGTAGCTTCATCAAGTAAGATTAAGTTTTGATCGGCTGAACCACCACGGACATTAAATCCGGTTGATCCTTCTCCAGCATTGGTAACACCTGGTAATTGCAACACCGATTTCAGTACATCGACTTCACCCAAAACAGCAGGCATTTTTTTAATTTCTTGAATGGTGAGTTTGTTGGTGCTCATTTCTGCTTTTCGGACGTTTGTAATTGAAGTGTTGTTTGTAACCACTACTTCTTGCAACTGCTGGTTGTCGTTTTGCATCGCCATATTCTTCTTGATATCGCTGTTTAAGGAAATGGTTTCCTCAATGGTTTGATAACCGATATAACTTACCTGAAGCGTGTAATTGCCTTTGGGTACTGAAATAGAATAAAATCCGTATTCATTGGTTGTTATTCCGGTTTTAAGTTCCTTGATGAAAATATTGACACCAATAA
Source organism: Bacteroidota bacterium (assembly GCA_040385945.1). Lineage (GTDB taxonomy): Bacteria > Bacteroidota > Bacteroidia > Flavobacteriales > Flavobacteriaceae > Flavobacterium. Next base: position 3,445 of record JAZKGN010000011.1, on the reverse strand, counting down.
GCGTTTCGTTGTTTGCACTGTCAGAAATGGTTCCGCTTACGGTAACTTTCTCTTGTGCATTTGCCGTCATTACTAAAATCGGAAGGACAAGTAATGTTAAATAAATAATTAATTTTTGCATGATTGTTCGTTTTAAATGATTGAATTATTTTCGGCAAAGATATTGGCGCAAAAAGGCTTAGTCCTAGCAATTGCTGGACTTAAAACTTGAAGTGTGTTGAATTTCACATCAACAAAAGTTGAAGTGTAGTGGTTTTGGAGTTGAAGTGTAACCCGTTAAAGTGCTGTGTCGAGTTCGAACCATTTTTTAAAAGCAGGTGCTTTTAAACGGCTCATTGAAATTTCAAAAGGAAGTGGTTTTTCAGCCAAAGTAACAATCAAAAGTTTGTTGTCTTCAATCCTTTTAAATGAAATAATGGAATTTCGGTGTAAAATAAATTTTCTGTTGACTCTAAAAAAATAGCGTTCAGGTAATTTTTGTTCGAGTTTGTCTAAGGAACTTTCAACTATAAAGGTTTTATAATTGGAATCGATGAGAAAAGTGAAACCATTTTCTACATAAAATCCACGGATATCTTTTAAGGCAAACTTGATGTTCTTGTCGCCAATTTTGATGGTTAGCCCTTCTGTTTTTAAAGTTTTTTCAGATTTTAGTTTTTCTTCCGATTTTTCCCAGAACTCATAATAGCGAAGCATTAGGTAAATGAAATTGGCAATCAGTATCCAAATCAGAAAAATAATAATATCAGGAACAAAATGATTGTCGCCTTTTAAATATTTTGTGCCCGTTATCAAAACCCTACCGTCAGGCACGAGAATTACGGTTATGAATGCACCAATAAAAGTAAAAAGCAATTGTTTTGCGAAGTTTAGCTTTGAAAAATAAAAGGTAGTTTGTTTTTTTTCCATTTTTTTGATGATAAAACGGATAACAATCAAACACATATAGCCTTGCAAGATATCAATGGCAAAAGCGATAAAAAAATAGGAGTTGTAGACTACTTCGGAATACGTAATGAAAAGATCGATTAGTTTAAAAATCGGAATCAATATAAGAAACAGCGGAATGTCTTTGTTTTTCCAAATACCCATTAGGTCTCAAAAGTTAAAATCCATTGTAAAAATAGCAAAAAAAAAACTTCTTATATGAATAAGAAGTTAATTCAGTAAAAGCGGTTGCCTTCACTTTGTAAAAGAGTTAAACCAGCTCTTTTTCTTTAAATGCATTGCGCAATGCTACAATTCTATCTTGTAGGTTGGTTAGCTTACCAGCTTCCACATTTTCGATGCTTTTTGCCCATTCCATAAATTCGGTTGTATGTGGTTCTTTCTTTCCTGTTTTTGGATTGATAGGCGTAAATTTTGTTCGCATAATGGCTTTTAGATGACTTTGATTTTCATCCATCATAATTAATTCAACATGCAATGCGTTTGAATCAGCAACAAGCAAACACGATTGAATCGTTACCATTTCATCATAAACCGCAGAACGTAAATAAGCAATTTCATGGCTGCTTACTACCCAAGCAATGCCGTTTTTATAAAATCCGGTTAGGTTCAAATTGTAGTTGTCTTTCAAATGATCTTCACGAGCATTCATAAAATAATCGATGTATCGAGCATTATTCAAATGCCCAAATAAATCACAATCGCTAAAGCGGATTTTGTAAACGGAGTTCGGATTTTTATTCATGGTTTTAGGTTTTATAGTTTTAATGATAAGTCGCCGTCCAATTTGATAAGGTGAATTTCTCCAGTCATCATCGCAGGCAAAAATAATTGGTCGTTTTGTATGAAGAAATCGGCCGGACCAGCAATAGGTTCAATCTCTTTTATTTTTGCGCTTCTGTTGCTGAAAAGACTTATTCCCATTAGAATTCCTTTAGCTTCGCTCAGTTCGGGCTGTTGCCCTCTGGTCTTTTCAAAAGCTACCCAATTGCTTACATACAGTACATCTTTACTGATGAACATGCCGTCAAAGTAGCCTTCTAAAGCAGTAAGTTGTGTAAAAGAATTGTCTTTTAAATTAATGTAGCCAATGATTCCGTTGGGTTGGTTGTCGCTTCCAAAACCGTTGACATACAACCGACTTGCTTTTTTGTAGCAAAATAATCCATTAATACCTGCAATGGTTTTGTTGGTTTTAATTTCGGAGTAGGATTTGTCGGTCAAATTGACTTTGTACAACTTGTTTTTATCGGAGGCGGAAACAAACAAAGTGTTGTTGTCCCAAACGGCAATATCGTTTAAAAAGGAGGTGACTGCACTAAAGTCGATTTCATATAATTTGTTACCTGAGTTTATATCGATAGCTACAAGACGATCAATGTCGTTTATGAACAATATTCCATTGTAAATGGCCAATCCTTTTGGAGCATTTAATTTTTCTTTTGCAAAATTTGCATCTTGCACTTCGCCTTTTTTATCCATTTTGATGATTTGACCATCGCCATCTTTAGCTGTTGGCTGTAACTCTTTTCCAATATCAGCGGCATACAGGTATTTGCCGTCAACGACCACGCTTTCAACGTGATTAAAACCAGTAATGGTTTTTGTGATTTGCGCATTCATTTGGCTTGCAATTAAAGCACAGAATACGAGACTTAATCGTTTTACATTTCTCATTATTTTATTTTTTAAGGTTATTAAAAAATACCAATCGGTATATTACTAGTCAAATTTTTTTACTTTTTTATGTCTAAGATCATTCGCTCTAGAAAGTCCATGCTTGCATTTAAAGGCGCAATTTTACCTGTTACTTTAACTTGTATCACACTGCCTTGAATTAAAGAAATCAAAACCGAAACAAATTCATTGACGTTGATATCGGGTTTGATCTCGTTGTTTTCAATTCCGATTTGGATTCGGTTTTCCAAACGCTCTCTCCAAAATTGTAAGGCTCTTGCCGCTTTTTCTTTTAATAAAGGATGCGTGTCATCTGATTCTGCAGCCGTATTATTGATAGGGCAACCCGATTGTAAAATGGGTAGTTTTAAAAAATTGCGATACGTTTCGGGATACACCAATAATTTATCAATGGACGAAGTATGTGCGTCCATTTTGTTTTTGATGTAGGTAACAACACGTTCAAAATTGTAATCAAAAGCTGCTAAAGCTACTTCATCTTTGTTTTCAAAATTGCCGTAAATGCTTCCTTTTGTCAAGCCAGTTGCAACCATTAAATCATTGATAGAAGTGCCGGCATATCCTTTGGTATTGAATACTGGCGCGGTTTTTTCAATGATAAATTGTTTGGTACGTTCTGCTTTTGACATCTGTAATTTAGATTAGTACGATGCAAATGTAAATAAAAAATACCAAACGGTATATTTTTTTATTGTTTTTTTTTTAAATAATTTGAAAGAAAAGAATAGACATAAAAAAAACTCCCTAATTTCTTAAGGAGTTTTTTGTGGGCGATGAGGGGTTCGAACCCCCGACCCCC
>JAZKGN010000010.1:0-8679 GCA_040385945.1 Bacteroidota bacterium | reverse complement strand
GTTTCACTGTTAACACAACGCAAAATCAAAAAAGGATTAGCGATGACTGGTGAAATTACATTACGCGGAAAAGTATTACCAGTTGGAGGTATCAAAGAAAAAATCCTCGCAGCAAAAAGAGCGAACATCAAAGAAATTATTTTGTGTCACGAAAACAAAAGCGACATCGATGAAATCAAATCCGATTATTTAGAAGGACTGACGTTTCATTATGTAAAAGAAATGCACGAAGTAATCACCTTAGCCTTAACCACTCAAAAAGTGAAAAACGCAAAAAACATTTCATAAATTCGTATAAAAAGAAAATCAAAAGGCATGAGCAATTTTAACTCATGCCTTTTTTATTTAAGTTTTCACCGTACAATTAAAAATAATATCTTCGCATTTCCGTTATAGGTATTGTAAATTGCTATATTTTTTATGTTTAAAAAACATTTTACCTTTTTTTTTGTACTTTTTTGTACTGTTTCTTACAGTCAGATAGGAGGTAAGTCGGTGTATCAATTTTTAAACCTAGTCACGTCGCCACGACAAGCTGCATTGGGTGGAAAAGTCTTAACGATTTATGATGAAGATGTGAATCAGGTGTTCTTCAATCCTGCGTCTATAAATCCAGAAATGGACAATAAATTATCACTCAATTACGGAAACTATTTTGGTGAAGCTACCTACGGAACAGCAGCTTACGCCTATACTTACGACAGACATCTTCAAACATTCCACGTTGGTGTTAACTATGTCAACTACGGAAATTTTGACGGTTATGATGAAAATGGAATCGCAACCAGCAGTTTTACAGGAAGCGATATTGCCTTGTCTTTCGGTTATGGTTACAACATTCCGTTTACGGATATTCATATTGGCGCCAATGCCAAATTAATTTCGTCGACTTTAGAAAGTTATAATTCTATTGGTGCTGCTGTCGATTTTGGTGCGATGTATATCGATGAACCTAACGATATCAATTGGGCAATTGCCATTAGAAATGTCGGAACTCAAATCACAACCTATGCTGGAACGCAAGAAAAATTACCTTTAGAAGTGTTATTAGGCGTTTCACAAGAAGTAGAAAATGTGCCTATTCGTTGGCATTTGACATTAGAAAACATGCAACGTTGGAACATCGCATTTTCAAATCCGAATCGAGCTGTCGGAAGTATCGATGGTGAATCAACACCTGAGAAAGTAACCTTTTTAAATAATGCGTTTCGACATGTTATTTTAGGAGTCGAATTGTTTCCCAGAAAAGGATTCAACATACGTGTAGGTTACAATTTTAGAAGAGCTGCCGAACTCAAAATTTTAGAACAACGAAGTTTCGCTGGAATTTCAGCTGGAATTGGATTAAAAATGGGTAAACTAAAGTTCAATTATTCGTATTCAAGATATACCTTAGCGGCGAGTACAAGTCTTTTCGGATTAACGATTAATTTTGCTGACGAATAATAGCTTATGAAAAAAATCACCATAGCCATCGACGGATATTCATCCACAGGAAAAAGTACGTTAGCCAAACAATTGGCGAAGCACTTAGGCTATGTCTATGTCGATACAGGAGCAATGTACAGAGCCATTACTTTTTTTGCGATGGAAAATGGTTACATCAACAGCGATTCGTTCGACAAACAAACCTTGATTAATAGTTTGCCTTCGATACAATTGCATTTCGAATTCGATTCGGATTTGGGATTTGCCGAAATGTATCTCAACAACACCAACGTCGAAAAGGAAATTCGCACGCTTGCCGTTTCTAATTTTGTCAGCAAGATTGCAGAAGTGTCTGAAGTTAGGACCAAACTGGTTGAACAGCAACAAGAAATGGGCGTAGCAAAAGGCATTGTAATGGACGGTCGCGACATTGGAACGGTTGTTTTTCCGAAAGCCGAATTGAAAATATTCATGACAGCAAGTGCTGAAACGCGAGCACAGCGTAGGTTTGACGAATTGAAAGCCAAAGGTGATGCAGTTTCTTATGAAGACGTTTTAAAGAACGTACAAGAACGCGATTATATTGATACACATCGTGATGATTCTCCACTTGTAATTGCCGATGATGCTATCGAAATTGACAATTCTGACTTAACCAGAGAAGAACAGTTTGCTGCAGTTTTAGAATTGGCAAACGACGTAATTAATAGCTAAATTGTTTGAATAACTGACAATTTTCTGCCAACAACTTTTTTTTGCTTTTGTGATTTTTAATGTTAGATTTACAATCTGTTTACATTAAGAAATAATATGCTATGGGAATTAAATTTAGACTTACAATACTCAACTTTTTGCAATTTTTTATTTGGGGAAGCTACCTAACTTCTTTAGGAGGTTATATGTTTGTTACCTTAAAATTTCAAGGAAGCGATATTGGAAATGCCTTTTTAACTTTAGGAATCGCATCGATATTCATGCCTGGTATTTTAGGACTTTTAGCCGATAAATATATAAATGCCGAACGATTACAAGGAATTTGTCATGTATTGGGTGCTGTTGCTTTGTATTACGCAAGTATTGTTACATCGCCATCAGCAATGTTTTTAGCAATGCTTTTTGTTTGTATGGCGTATATGCCTACTATTTCATTAAACAATACAGTGTCTTATTCAGTTTTAAAAAGTAATAATTACGATACACAAAAAACGTTTCCATCAATTAGAGTTTGGGGAACAATTGGTTTTATTGCAGCACAATGGATTACCGATTTGTTGGGATGGACACTTACTTCAAATCAATTGGTGTTTGCTGCTGGAAGTTCACTTGTAACAGGCTTGTATTGCTTTACGCTGCCAGAAAGTAAGCCGCAAAATAAAGAAGCTAAAAATTCATTAAAATCGATTTTTGGCTTGGAAGCATTAGTGTTATTGAAAGAAAAACGCATGGCAATGTTTTTCGGATTTTCATTATTATTGGGAGCGGCTTTGCAAGTGACCAATCAATGGGGAGTGAGTTTCATAGATAGTTTTAAAAGTTTTCCTAAATACGCAGAAACTTGGGGTGTTCGACATTCAAATATATTGATTTCTATTTCTCAAATTTCGGAAACGGCTTTTATTGTCACCATTCCGTTTTTCTTAAAGCGATTTGGTATTAAAAAAGTAATGTTATTCAGTATGATTGCTTGGGTATTGCGATTTGGATTATTCGGAATTGGTGATCCAGGTTCTGGAGTTCTTTTCTTGATTTTATCGATGATTGTATATGGAATGGCATTTGATTTCTTTAATATTTCTGGTTCATTGTATATTGAGAAAGAAACCGATTCCAAACTAAGAGGAAGCGCACAAGGCTTGTTTATGATGGTTACTAACGGAATAGGAGCCATGATAGGTAGTTTTGCTAGCGGAAGAATATTAGATTATTTAACTGTAGATGGTACAACCGACTGGAGTAGTTTTTGGTATATTTTTGCAGCGTATGCCTTGGTAATAGCTGTTTTATTTGGATTTATGTTTAAATACAAGCACAATCCGAATGAAGTAGAAAATGTGAGTCATTAGTTTAGTTTTCAAAATCGAAATCAGTGAAAAAACGTACTTTTTTAATTCTCTTTTTTGTAACGTCTTTATTTGGTTATTCCCAAATTAAAGCGCTTTATAATCAAAGTGTAGAAGCCTATAAAAGTAAAGACTATCCGTTGTTTTTGAAACTGAACAAACAAATGGACAGCATTCGACCTTCGCATCCAACAGTTTCCTACAATTTAGCGGCAGCGTATTCCCTCAACAAAATGCATGCTGAGGCAATTGCCGCTTTACAACGTTTGATTGTTATGAACAATGCGACGGCTTTTGAAGAAGACGCCGATTTTGAGTTTATCAAAGCATCTACAGATTATAAAAAGTTGGTAGCACTAAAAGCGACTCAAAATAACGAAATTGCTACATCTGTTGAAAAACTCACACTCTCTGAAAAAGACCTTCATCCCGAAAGTGTACTGTATTTAGAAAAACAAAAACTTTGGTTGGCCTCTAGTATTCGAAATAAAAAAATAGTTACGTTTGATAGTAAAGGGGTTTGTACCGATTGGTTTACCGATGTTTTATATTCGGTTTTTGCTTTGAAAGCAGATTGGAGTCAGAAATACCTTTGGGTATCGACATCAGCCATGCCTGTTATGAAAGGTTTTACAAAAGAAATGGACGGACAAAATCAAATTCTTAAAATCGAAATCAGTTCCAAAAAAGTAGTCAAAAGTTATTCTATGCAAGGAAAACACGTTTTTGGAGATTTGGTTGTAGCAAGAAATGGAGACATTTATATTTCGGATAGTGTTGAGCCACTTATTTATAAAATAGCGGATGACAAGCTCTTTTTATGGAAAGATTTAAAAGGAGAAGCTTTCAATTTACAAGGATTGACTTTTAACAACGACGAGTCGAAGCTGTTTGTTGCCGATTATTTAAAAGGAGTTTGTGTGATTTCTATGAAAGACACTTCGTCATCGTGGTTGCAATTTCCAGAAGGTACCACCAAAAAAGGAATCGACGGTTTGGTGCATCATAAAAATACATTGATTGCTGTTCAAAATGGCAGTGTTCCAATTCGCATTGTAAAATACCAACTTAATACCGATAACAATCAGATTGTTGGTTTTACAGTTTTGGATAATAATCGAGAAATTTTCAACGAACCAGCGTTGGCAACAGTTTCAAAAGGAAAACTATACTTCTTTGCCAATTCACCTTGGAAGTTTTACAATGCACAAAATGAACTTGATTTAACAAAATTTGAAAATCCGAAGTTGTTTGAATTGCAATTGGATTAAAAACTATCTCTTCATTGCAAAATGCCCTTTTAGATTCCGCCCGTCTGCACGAACCACTACAAACCAATAATCGGTTGAAGGTAATTGCCTGCCGTTTAAATTGCCATCCCAACCGCGACTTTCTGGAGTGAAATTGGTAATTAATTTTCCGTAGCGATCATAAATGTAAGTTATCATTCCTGGTTCGAAGTCGGAGTAACGCACTTTCCAGAAATCATTTATTCCATCGCCATTGGGTGTGAAAAATTTCGGATAATAGAGCAGCAAAGCATTACTGCTGTCGCCATCACAAACAGAATCCCTCACATATACAGTATAAAATCCAATAACTAGGTTAGTGAAAATTGGACTGTCTTGAAAAGTAATATTATCTAATGAATACTCATAATTTCCAGTGCTATTGTTCGTTAAAACGACTTCAATCGAATTTTGGTCATACGACCAATCAACAGTGTTCAAATGATCAATCTCTGGAGCGACAGAAGTAACAACATTATACGTAAATTTTCCAGTGCAATTTCCGGTGGGATATGGCTTAACCACATCTACAGTATATTGTCCGCTTTGGTTCACTACAATCGATTGTGATGCTTGTCCGGTTGACCATTGATACGACAGGAATCCATTACCTGGATTTAGCGTTGCTGTTTGATTTTCGCACATTGTAATGGTATATTGATTGCTCAGATACGGACGTACAATCAAATTAAACGAAACAATATCATAACAATCGGTGGCATTGTTGTTGAATTTTAAGCGACAGAAAATGAGTTGATTACCTGAATTATATACTGATGGTAACGGATTACTTCCAGAAACAGCATCATTGTATAAAAGATGGTACGTAATGGTGTAAGATGCCGCATTGAGGGAACCTAAAACGGCTGCATTCTGATTGGTTAAAATAAAGTTTTCAGTTCCGTCACTTGAAGCATCATCACAAGCTGCCATATCATTTGGTTGCTGAGCAATAGCTAATGAGGGAAGTTGTGTCACATCAGAAATATAATTTCTGAAATCACCGCAAGATTGACCAACTCTGAAGGTATAAATAGCTGGGTCAAGATTCAAAAATATGTTGTTTGTTCCGTTGTTGACGAAAAAAGGTAGCCCATTTTTTTCAATAATGCTGTACATTAACGGAGGAGCTCCAATAGCATATAACTTGACATCAATTTGGGTTCCGTCGCAATTTATTTTCTCAATACCTGTAAACTGGATACGGCCGTCAAATTCAAATTCTTTAATAACTTCGATACATATTCTAGACACAGAAATATTTCCGTCATTAAAGCCTTGAAAACTTTTTATGATTCGGAACACACCTGAAAAAGTCAGATTTAATGTTGTCGTATTGTTTTGTATCGAATAAGAATTTAAAGCGTTCGGATTAGTACCATTAATATAAGGTGTGCCGTCAACAGGATTACCCCAAGTGTTGGTGATTGGGTTAAACTTTTGCAACCAATATACATTAATAACACTATTGGTATCATGAAATAAGCTAAAGTCGAATGAGCCACAATGTGGTAGTAAAGTGAAGTCTGTTGCCGTAACTTGGTAACCAATAACCAGTATGGTGGTGGTTTTAGTAATTCCGCAATTGTTTAGAGCCGTAAACGAATAGGTGCCAGGCGGTAAATCGGTCATCGAAAAACTTCCGTCCGAACCAATGTAAGAAGACACATTATAAGGCAATGTGTGTCCATATGCTGGTGGAGCTGCTGTCATTTGTACTGCAGTTAAAAGAGTACTACCGCCACTTATCCAAACAGAGCCTTTTCCTAATTCACAAACAGGACGGGCGGCAGCAGAAAGTAAGGTTGTAACATCTTGTATTATAAAGTTATATACATACGAATTTCCACAATCATCAGTCAGTGTTACAGTGTAATTGCCTGTTATAAGACCTAGTAATATTAGTCTCCCATTACTTGTAACATGATCGCTAACATCATCTGGAGTTGGACCGTAGGCAGCTGGAGCTGCGGTTATAATTGCAGAGACAATAAGGAAAGGCGGAATCGTGATTGTCACATCACTGAAATTAGATTGGCATCCTGGCCATGGCTGTGCACTGTGCTGTGGATCTGCAGGTTCCTCGATGAGTGTGACATCTGCAATTGCTGTTCGTCCGCAACCATCAGAAACGGAAATGGCATAATGACCAAAAGGTACTGGAGTGTTATAGTTGCCGTAATCAATTGGAGTTCCGGCAAACGGCCCTGGATGTTGGGTGTTAAAAGTATTTGGGTTAAATCCTGCGGGAGCATCCGTAAAAGTAACCTGAAGATTGGGCATGTAAATGAAAGCTTCAATAGTTAAATAATACTGGCCACATGTGGCTATCATATTGGCTAGTGAAACAGAAAATTTCAAATCAACCACATTATTGTTCAGTGTAAAAGTGTTACCACAACTGTCGCTAACCATAAAGTCATACGAATATGGTTGGTCATAGAAAAACGGAATCTGAGCCAACGCTTCCTGATCGGTGGACAGACCGCTTGTAAGTGTGTTGGTTATAATCTGCGAAGTACCATTAGGAGCATGTACTGTAAAAGTTATTTGCAAGGGATACTGCAACGATTGGTTTGGCATGGCGGTCAGCAAATGATAAACACTTAACATATTACAAGCAGGCAACACTGGAGCAAAACCGCCCGGACCAATAGTGATAGTTGCGTTACCAGATGATACCGTATGGGCAATGACATTAGCATCACCACAATTATCAAATACCCTAACAGTATACAGTCCGCCAGGCAACATGGTAAAAAGAGGTGAGGGCTGAAGCGGTCTAGTAACTGGTCCAGCTATTATTTCGTATTGGTCACCAATTCCACTTGTGACGTTGACTGTCAGTGTTCCATCATTGCAGGTAGCGTTGGTACTGGTAATAAAATAATCCAGCGGAACAATATTACTACTGATGATGGCAGTTGTTGATTGTGAATTTTGCTTTGTTCCTAAAACCTGTACAGCATTGACCAAATATGTTCCGCTAGTTTGTCCCGCAAGAAAATTATTGGTCTGAACCGCAATTGGTGTGGTTTGATTGGGAAGCTGATATACATAAAAAGTTACTGTAGAGCCTGGAGTTGTTCCAGTGGTTGCAAAAGTAAGTGTTCCATTTCCGAGGCAGGTTTCATTAGCCGAGATTACGTCCAACGTGAAATCATCAAGCTGTCCAAAAATAATATTGGGCAGTACTACAAGACAAATAAAAAACAATCTTTTAATCATTTCTTGTGTTAGGGTTATGATCTTGACAATCGGGTAATTACAAAAATAAGAAAAAATACACTACTTAAATCAGTTACTAAGTCGTTTATCGAGTTTATCTTTCCACTTCATAAATTGTACTTCCAACTTCGTATATTTTTTCTTCTTCTTATTTGCTAATTCACAAAAAAGCATTACTTTTGCAGTCCAAAATGCAGAGCAGAGTTTCGTTTGGAAATCAATTATTTATGTAAAACACTTTTGTTTTTCTATCGCTTAAAGAAACTCACGAAAAACAAAATACAAATTTTTTATCAGCATGTCTGAATTAAACAAAGAACAACAAGATTTTTTAAACGGTTTCAACTGGCACAATTACTCAGAAGGTATTGATTTAGTTGACGAAAAAAACTTACAAGAATTCGAAGATTTAGTATCAAAAACTTTTATTGATACCGATCAAGAAGAAGTAGTAGAAGGAGTAGTAGTAAGAATTACTGATCGTGATGCTATTGTTGACATTAATGCAAAATCGGAAGGTGTTATTTCATTGAACGAATTCCGTTACAACCCAGCTTTAAAAGTGGGTGACAAAGTAGAAGTATTAATTGATGTTCGTGAGGACAAAACAGGTCAATTGGTATTATCTCACAGAAAAGCAAGAACTATCAAATCATGGGATAGAGTTATTTCTG
>JAZKGN010000009.1:7985-14741 GCA_040385945.1 Bacteroidota bacterium | reverse complement strand
TTGTCTGTCCAGAAAGTTGATTTTGCCGAAGTCAATATAAGAGATGTTTTTTTTGATAGTTTCAGAGAAGATTATGCGGAATTTGATAAATGGTTTAATAAAAAAGCTGATGATATTTGTTATGTGTGTTATAGCGAGGGAAAATTAACTGCTTTTTTATTTATAAAAAAAGAAGATGAAAACGAGAATTATTATGAAATCAATCCTGTTTTTGCGAAGAAAAAAAGATTGAAAATTGGCACATTCAAAGTAACTGCAAATGGTTATAAAATTGGGGAAAGATTTTTAAAAATAATTTTTGATAATGCTTTACAATTTAGAGTTGATGAAATATATGTAACTATTTTCGATCAAAGGGATGAACAAGAAAGATTAATTGAACTTCTTAAAATTTGGGGCTTTTACCATTATGGGACAAAAACAACTCATAATGGAGTTGAGCAAGTTTATGTTAGAACTTTTAATAAAGAAATAATTAACGTTGAAAATCCTAAATTGACATTTCCGTTTTTCTCGCGACAACAAAACATTTTTATTGTTCCAATATATCCTGACTATCATATAGAATTATTTCCCGATTCAATCTTGAACAACCAATCTCCAAAGGATTATGTCGAAAGTTTTCCTCATAGAAATGCATTAAGTAAAGTGTACATTTCACGTTCTTATGAAAAGAAAATGCAATCTGGTGACATTCTTGTATTTTATATGACTGGTGGAAAATACAAAGGAGTTGCAACAACATTAGGAATAGTTGAGTCTTGTGTTCTTGATATTGAAACAGAAGAAGTGTTTTTATCTTTATGTAGAAAAAGAAGTGTTTTTACTAATCAAGAGCTATCCGAACATTGGAATCATAATCCAGCAAATAGACCTTTTATTGTAAATTTTCTTTATACCTATTCTTTTAAAAAAAGGCCAAACCTTGAATGGTTAATAAACAATGGAATTATTTCAGGTTATGATAATGTTCCCCGAGGTTTCTCAAGAATAAGTGTTGAGCAATTTGATAAACTTTTAAAATACGCTTATTAATATGAAAAGTATCGCAATTTGGTATAAGCCTACAAATGTCAGTTTAGAATATGATGAAAAACTAGATTTGCATTTTAATTTTTGGAAAATTCCTAATGGAACAGGTGAATCTCATAAGTTTCTGGATATAGGAATTAAACTATCTAACACTAAAAATATTGATTCGTTAAAAATATATTTTCCTGTAAAAATAAAGGAAACTGATTTTGAAGACATTGTTGAAAAATTTATTCATAAAGTAGATTTAGTTAGTGCAATTTTTAATGAAAATTATAAAGTCATTTCAACAGCGACGAGTAAATCTTTTGAAATAAAAGACACAAAAAACGAATTTGTTTTTAATATTTATAAGACCTCACAATCCGATTTATCATTTGAAGAAAAACACGGAGGAACAATAATAAGTATAAATATCCCAAAAGAAGAAAAGGCAAATTATTTTAGATTTCGTATTAAAGGTGATTTTATAAATTCCTTATCAACTATTAGTGTTCCAACTAATTCAATTTTAGAAAGTGCTTTCTCTGAAATTGAAATGATTGATTTTAGAGCTAATGAAATAAGAGATTTAAATCACGATTTGCTTGAACAAATCAAAGGAGAAAGATTATTAAAAATTCAAAAACAACACTTTTTCTTTATATGTTCAAAAGATGAAGAATTAATAGGAAATCATCAACCTTTTTTAAGTTGTAGAAACCTAGAAAACTATAGATGGGATGATTATGTAGGTATTCCAAAGGTAAATGATCAAGTATATTTGGCTTATCATTGGAAAGAAATTAATGTAGAAAGTGTTAGTACATTAATAAAGACAAAATATGAGAAGAATAATTGGAAAACGATATCCAAATATGCGATATTTGCATTTATAATTGCTGTTGCAATAGAGTTGTTTGGCAACTGGCTATATGATTTCCTAACAGGTGTATTAACGATTAAATGTAACTAATATATGAAAGTAGTACTATCAATTAAGCCCCAATTTGCAAATAAAATATTTGATGGGACAAAAAAATTTGAATTCAGAAAAGCTATTTTCAAAAACCAAAATGTAACTTCGGTTTTGGTATATGCCTCTTCTCCTGTCCAAAAGGTAATAGGTGAATTTGAAATTGGTGAAATTTTTAATTTTGACCTTGAAACACTTTGGAATAAAACCAAAGAACATTCAGGAATAACAGAAGATTACTTTTATGAATATTTTGCTAATCGAAAAGAAGGATTTGCTATCCAAATTAAAAACAAAAAAAAGTTTGCAATTCCAAAATGCCTAAAAGAAGATTACAACTTATTTCCTCCGCAATCTTTCACCTATTGGAATTCTAAAGAAATAACAATACACAAATAATATAAGCTTTTCACCAAATAGTGTAATAGTATCCATTGTTTGTGACAGTATCTTTATCCGCATAATCTAAAAGATAAAATCATGAACATCAAACGACTTTTCGGAGGCTTACTTACTGTTTTAGGAATAGTGGGACTTATTTATGCAGCTGTAGTATTTACCGACACTTCAGGTAGCGAACGCGATATTAAATCGCTTATTATTTATGGCGTTTTAGGCGTTATTTTCTTTATTTCTGGAATTGGTTTGGTTAAAACTACCAAAGATGAATCATAAACTACTTATTGAGAATAGCTTGGTATAATTGTACTAAATGTAACCGCAAAGAGCGTAAGATTGATTCACAATCCTTGCGGTTAATTATTACAAATCGAATCCTAAATTCACGCCCAATTTGGTGGCAATGATTTTAGTAATTCGTTTTTTAAGTTCTGGAATTTTGATGCTTTCTATCACTTCATTAGAGAAAGCATACATCAACAAGGCTTTGGCTTCTTTCTTAGGAATACCGCGTTGTTGCATGTAAAACATGGCACTTTCATCTAATTGTCCGATGGTGCAACCGTGCGAACATTTTACATCATCTGCAAAAATTTCGAGTTGTGGTTTGGCGTTAATCGTAGCTTTATCGCCCAACAAAATATTGTTGTTTTGCTGAAAAGCATCGGTTTTTTGCGCTTCTTTTTCTACATAAATCTTTCCGTTAAAAACACCTGTTGAACTGTCTGCCAAAATGGTTTTATAATTCTGGTGGCTTTCGCAGTTGGGCGTCGCGTGATTCACTAAAGTATAATGATCTACGTGTTGCTTGTCGCCAATAATGGTAATTCCTTTTAAGGTCGAATCGATATGCTCACCAAAATGGTAAAAATTCAGGTTGTTTCTGGTGATGTTACCGCCAAAAGAAAACGTGTGAACAGCAACTCTACTTTGTTCTTTTTGAGAAATATAGGTATTGTCAATAAGGTTTGCCGATTGTAAGTCGTTTTGGATTTTGTAGTAATCAACTATCGTTCTCTTTTTAGCAAAAATCTCTGTAACCGAATTGGTCAACACTGGATTCTCGTTCAAACTTTGATGTCTTTCAATAATTTGCACGTGTGCATTTTCGCCTACAATAACCAAGTTTCGCGGTTGAACCATTAATGCATCTTCCACGCCAGTTGAGAAATAAATGATTTCGATAGGTTTTTCAACCACTTTGCTTTTCGGAATATTGATGTAAGCTCCTTCATTAGCAAAAGCGGTATTTAATGTAGTCAAGCTTTCGTCTTTGCTGGCAATCGTATTAAAATATTCGTCGATAACCATTTTGTATTTGGGTTTGTTCAATGCTGATGACATTAGGCAAACGTCCAAACCGTCGTGGGTTGTCGATGATAAAAACGAAGAGAATTTTCCATCCACAAAAATCACTTTATAGGTGTCGATTTCGTGTAAGAAGTATTTTTTTACATCAGCAAATTCTATCGCATTTTCATGTTTTGGAAATACCGAATAATCATTTTTTAAAATCGTATTCAATGACGTATATTTCCAAGCTTCATCTTTTTTAGTAGGGAAACCTTTATTTTCAAAGTTTTTTATAGCCGAAGTGCGCACATCGTGAAGTTCAGAGTGAACGTCGATTTGCTCTTCAAATGCCATGAAGGAGGAGATTAGTTTTTCTTTCAATTCCATATTTTTTTGTCTTAAAGTCGAAAGTCGAAAGTCAAAAGACTTTATTCCTTTGGACTCAAATATTTTATAAAACCACTTAACAGTTTTGATATTTCTGTAATTGACTCTAAAAGTTGTTCAAATTCTTGTTTTGTAATATAATTTAAGTCAAATGCCAGATATAATTGTGACCGAACTTCTCCAGCTGATGCTTTTGCTACATACAAAAAATAAATAAATTCTTTATCTGTATTTCTTTCAAAACCTTCTGCTATATTTGAAGATATTGATAATGATGCTCGTCTTATTTGTCTAACAAAATCAAAGTCTTTTTTAAAATCTATCGATTCGGTAACCAAGTAAATTCTTTTATTAAATTCTCTTGACTTTTGCCAAGAATTAATTTCTTCGAAAGATTTAAACTTACCCATCTTTTGACTTTAAGACTTTTGACGTTAGACTTCTAGCTCCGCTTTAACCCAATCGTATCCTTTTTCTTCCAACTCGTAAGCCAATTCTTTTCCGCCCGATTTAACGATTTTTCCATCCACTAAAACGTGAACGAAATCCGGAATAATATAATCCAATAAACGTTGGTAGTGCGTGATGACCAACACCGCATTGTTTGCATTTTTAAGCTTGTTTACGCCATTGGCTACAATTCGAAGCGCATCGATATCCAAACCCGAATCGGTTTCGTCGAGAATCGCCAATTTTGGTTCCAACATCGCCATTTGAAAAATCTCATTACGCTTCTTTTCACCACCCGAAAAACCTTCGTTTAACGAACGCGATAAAAACTTACGGTCGATTTCTAATAATTCTGATTTTTCACGGATTAATTTCAGCATTTC
The DNA here is from genome assembly GCA_040385945.1 of Bacteroidota bacterium. Classification (GTDB taxonomy): domain Bacteria; phylum Bacteroidota; class Bacteroidia; order Flavobacteriales; family Flavobacteriaceae; genus Flavobacterium. Next base: position 9,842 of record JAZKGN010000009.1, on the reverse strand, counting down.
GTTCGCAGGCATTTCTTCTTTTCCGTTGGCTTTTCGACTTTCGTTGATAGCTGTTTTCATGAAATTCGTCACCGAAACACCTGGGATTTCAACTGGATATTGAAACGAAAGAAAAACCCCTTTATGTGCTCTTTCTTCCGGAGCTAAATCGGCTAAATCTTCGCCTTCAAGCGAAACAGAACCTTGAGTTACTTCGTAGTTTTCATTTCCTGCAATAACTGCTGAAAGTGTACTTTTTCCGGAACCATTCGGACCCATAATAGCGTGTACTTCTCCAGCATTTATTTCAAGGTTGATGCCTTTTAATATTTCTTTATCTTCGATGGAAGCGTGTAAATTTTTTATACTTAACATTTTGTGGATGTATTTTATTCTTGATTTTATAATTTGATTATCCGACAGAGCCTTCGAGTGAAATCTCTAATAATTTTTGAGCTTCTACAGCAAACTCCATTGGTAATTTATTTAGCACTTCTTTACTGAAACCGTTTACGATTAAGGCAATGGCTTTTTCGGTTGGGATTCCTCGTTGGTTGCAATAAAATACTTGGTCTTCCCCAATTTTTGATGTCGTTGCTTCGTGCTCTATTTTGGCAGATGCATTTTTACTTTCGATGTACGGAAACGTATGTGCTCCACAATTATTTCCCATTAACAGCGAATCACACTGTGAGAAATTACGAGCATTTTCGGCATTGGCACTTATTCGTACCAAACCTCTGTAACTATTTTGCGATTTTCCGGCAGATATTCCTTTGGAAATAATAGTCGATCTGGTGTTTTTACCCAAATGGATCATTTTGGTTCCGGTGTCAGCTTGTTGAAAATTGTTGGTAACAGCTATTGAGTAAAATTCGCCTATCGAATTATCGCCTTTTAAAATAACCGACGGATATTTCCAAGTAATTGCAGAACCTGTTTCGACTTGTGTCCACGAAATTTTTGCGTTCTTTTCGCAAATTCCTCTTTTGGTTACGAAGTTGAAAACGCCTCCTTTTCCTTCTTTATTTCCAGGATACCAGTTTTGAACGGTAGAATATTTGATTTCGGCATCGTCCAAAGCAATCAATTCAACGACAGCTGCGTGCAATTGGTTTTCATCTCGACTTGGCGCCGTACAGCCTTCCAAATACGAAACATAACTGCCTTCATCGGCAATTAAAAGGGTTCTTTCAAATTGACCTGTTCCAGCTTGATTGATACGGAAATAAGTAGACAATTCCATTGGGCAACGAACGCCTTTCGGAATGTAACAAAAACTTCCGTCTGAAAAAACGGCCGAATTTAGCGCAGCGTAAAAATTATCTCGTTGCGGAACGACAGTACCTAAATATTTCTGAACCAAATCGGGATATTCACGAATCGCTTCGGAAATACTCATAAAAATAATACCTTTTTCTGCCAATGTTTTTTTGAAAGTAGTAGCTACAGAAACCGAATCGACCACAATATCCATAGCGACATTGTTCATCATTTTTTGTTCGTCGACAGAAATACCTAACTTTTTGTACATCGCCAAAAGTTCTGGATCTACATCGTCTAATGTTTTATTTGGATCGGCTTTTTTAGGTGCAGAATAGTATGAAATGGCTTGAAAATCGGGTTTTTCATAATTAACGTTTGCCCAATTTGGCTCAATCATTTCTTGCCAAGCACGAAAGGCTTCAATGCGCCAATCAGTCATCCATTGTGGCTCTTCTTTTTTCAAAGAAATAGCACGAACGATGTCTTCGTTTAACCCAATAGGAAACGTTTCGGAATCTAAATCGGTGTAAAATCCGTACTCGTACTCTTTGTTTTCGAGTTCAATTTTTAAATCGTCTTCGGTGTATTTTGACATTTTGTTTGTTTGATTTT
>JAZKGN010000009.1:0-7885 GCA_040385945.1 Bacteroidota bacterium | reverse complement strand
TCTGAAACTTTGATCATAGCTTATTTTGAATTTTTCTAAATAATGGACAAAGTTACTACATAAATCGTGTTTTACCATATTTTGTAACATTTTTATAACTAATAAACTGATAGAAAAAATTGATTTCTGAGTGAATCACACCAAGCTATTTAGTAAATTGCACCGTTTTTAATTCTGAAAAAAGTCATGAAACTATATCCTATAGAAGCTGGAAATTTCAAATTAGATGGTGGCGCCATGTTTGGCGTAGTACCAAAAACCCTTTGGAATAAAACCAATCCCGCCGATGAAAATAACCTAATTGATATTGCAGCTCGTTGTTTGTTAATTGAAGAAGGCAATCGCTTAATCCTTATTGACACAGGGATGGGCAACAAACAATCGGAGAAATTTTTTAGTTATTATTCACTTTGGGGAAGCCATTCATTAGACCAATCGTTGGCCAAATACGGTTTTCATCGCGATGATATCACCGATGTTTTTATGACGCATTTGCATTTCGATCATTGTGGTGGAAGTGTCAATTGGAACGCCAATAAAACAGGTTACGAAGTCGCTTTTAAAAATGCAAAATATTGGACCAATGATAACCATTGGGAATGGGCAACAAAACCCAATTCTAGAGAAAAAGCTTCGTTTTTACATGAAAATATCATTCCGATGCAAGAAAGTGGGCAATTACATTTTATAAAAAGGCCCGATGGCGATTTTTTATCCACATCGGAATTGGGTTTTGGAATTTTCTTCGTAGATGGTCATACCGAAAAAATGATGATTCCACATATTCAATACCAAAACAAAACGATTGTTTTTTGCGCCGATTTGATTCCGACCGCAGGTCATTTACCACTTCCGTACGTCATGGGATACGATACGCGTCCGCTTTTAACCATGCCTGAAAAAAGTAAATTTTTACACGCAGCTGTTGAAAATAATTATTATTTATGGTTGGAACACGATGCACACAATGAAATCATTACTGTTGAAAACACCGAAAAAGGCATCAGACTTAAGGACGTTTTGAGATGTGAAGACGTTTTGTAGTCTACAATAATAAAAGAATCAAGAGCCAAGAACCAAGACATATCTATCTTGATTCTTGGCTCTTTTTTCTATCACTCATTTTCTAAACTTTTGTTAAATTTTATTTGATATATCAAATATTGATAAATCATTTTTAATTTTGTCCACAGAAATTTCTAATAAACATTTTTTAAACAGCATGGAAAAATTAAACGACAATACTTTTTACACCATCGATAAAGCAATTCGAAGTTATCGCATGTATGCACAAAAAAAACTAAGAGAAAACGGTTTTAAAATCACTATCGACCAGTGGTTAATTATCAAATCTATTCTAGAAAACCCAGGTATTTCGCAACTCGAATTGGGTGAAAAAGTATTTAAAGACAATGCTTCAGTAACACGAATCATTGATCTTTTGGTAAAAGCTAAGTATCTTAAAAGAGAAGTCAATCCAAACGATAGAAGAAAATCAAATCTGACAGTAACGGTCGAAGGAAAATCGATTGTCGAAAATGTGTATGAAATCGTTTTACAAAATCGAAGAACTGCACTCAACGGGGTTTCTATAGAAGAATTACAAATCTTACACAAAGTTTTAAAATCAATCATATCCAATTGTAATCAAATCAATCATTAAACATTAATCACATGATACGAATAATCTCATCACTTATTGTATTGCTAATTTCACTAGTAAGTTCCTTGCTTTTTGCACAAGAAACACCATCAAAAAAAATTTCTATTACAGGAAACGTCCTTTCAGAAAAAAACGAAGTCGTCTCCAACGTTGTGGTCTCCTTAATGGATTCGGAAACTAAAAAATTAATCAAAGCCGAACTCACTTCTGAAAATGGCGGTTTCAGTTTTACCAATGTTGACAAAGGCTCCTACTTTATCAAAGTTGTAGAAAACGAAAAAACCAAAGCCATTGGCGAAACTTTTATTGCCGACAAAAATACCGAATTACCTTCGCTAATTTTAAAATCGGAAACCACCGTATTGGACGAAGTAAAAGTGGTTAAAGCCAAGCCTTACATTGAAAGACAACAAGGCAAAATGATTTTAAATGTCGAGAGTAGCATTGGGAATACAGGTTCTTCAGCTTTTGAAGTGTTGGAAAAAGCGCCCGGAGTAACGATTGACAACAACGACAACATCAGTTTGCGCGGACGATCGGGCATTGTAATTCAAATTGACGGAAAACCAACGCCAATGTCGGGCGCGAATTTGGCTAACTTTTTAAAAGGAATGCCATCAGGAAGTATTGACAAAATTGAGTTCATCACCAATCCGTCTTCCAAATATGATGCTGCTGGTTCGTCTATCATCAACATCAAATTAAAGAAAGACAAAAAAATTGGGACCAACGGAAGCATCACTTCAGCCTTAGGACAAGGTTCGTATCCTAAAAGCAACAACAATATAAGTGTTAATCATCGCAATAAAAAAATAAACGCTTTTGGAAGTTACAGTTTTGCTTACCGCGAAGGCTTTAATCATTTGGTTTTGGAACGAAAATTCTACGAAAACAATGTGTTTGACAAAGCCTACGAACAAGATAATTATTTGAAGATGAATTTTCGAAACCACATTGGACGTGCTGGAGTCGATTATTTTGCTAGCAAAAAACATACGTTTGGAATTACTGCAAGTAAAGTGAGTAATAAGTTCAACCCAACAGGGAAAAACGTTTCGAAAGTATTTGACGAAAACTATGTACAAGAATCGCGATTTGAAACCAACAACAATTCGAGAGACAATTGGCACAATCATGCGGTGAATTTAAATCACAAATACGTTATCGATTCACTTGGAACCGAACTCACAACCGATGCAGATTATGCCAATTATGGCAACAAAACTGAACAAAATTTTACCACGCGCTATTTTAATACTAATAATGTTGAATCACAAGCGCCGTATTTGCTTTACGGAGACATCAAAGGCAAATTGAATATTTATTCGCTAAAAACCGATTTTGTCACAACACTAAAAAACAAAATCAAATTGGAAACGGGTGTAAAAACGAGCTATGTAAAAGCCGACAACAATTTGGCATTTTATGATAAAAGTTCAGGCGTTCCAGTATATGATGCTACAAAAAGCAATCATTTTATTTACAAAGAAAACATAAATGCTGCCTATTTTTTATCTTCTAAAGAATTTGGAAAATGGAATATCACATTGGGATTGCGTGTTGAAAATACCAACATTACAGGCTTACAAGTAGTAAATAACACGTCGGTTGAAGACGATTATACACAGCTTTTTCCGAATATGTTTGTAAATTATGCTTTCAACGACAATCACGGATTGGAATTCAATTACAGCCGAAGAATTAGCCGACCAAGTTACGACCAGTTAAATCCGTTTAAATTCTTTTTGGATCCAACAACCTACAAAGAAGGAAATCCGTACTTGAAGCCACAAACAACACATTCGTATGAAGTTACCCATGTTTTTAAACAAAAAATATTTTCCACACTTAATTTTTCTAGAACAACTAACAATATTACCGAAGTTGTTGCGCCTTCCGACGACAACCCACTTACTACTGTTCAAACCAATAAAAACCTCAACACGGTAGATGTTGTTGGCCTTTTTATGATCATTCCGGTGCAAGTTACCAAATGGTGGAACATGAATAACAGCATGAATTTTTACTATGGTTCCTATTCTGGAACGGTTGCCAATACCACTTTAAAAAACCAAGGAAACTTTACTTGTAACTTTAATTCAGTAAATAATTTCAAACTTGGTTCGGGTTTTACATCAGAAATCACAGCCAATTACAGAGCCCGTGAAGTATACGCTTTTATGGATGTTGATCCGATTTGGTTTGTAAATTGTGGTTTTCAAAAGAAATTCAAAAACAATAGCTCGCTCAAACTAGCTGTGAATGATATTTTTTACACCAACAGAAGTACAGCCGAAAGCACTTTTAACAACTATATCGAAAACTTCAAAGTGAGCCGAGATACACGTGTGGCGGTGGTAACCTATACCTACAACTTTGGAGCTGGAAATCCAACTGCAAGAAGAAAAACTGGTGGCGCGGACGATTTAAAACAACGAGCAGGTTCGACTAACGGATAACACATTTATTAAAATTCTCGTCATGAAAAGAACAATCACATTTCTAATTGTACTAACACAATTTACTGTGTTTTCGCAAGGTCAGTTAACGGTTAACAACGAAGGCGGAAACAAAAAAGCAAGTGTTTCAGAACATATTGGTCCGGTAAAAATTACCATCAATTACGACCGTCCTGGTGTGAAAGGCAGAGAAGGAAAAATTTGGAATACGCCAGTTGCGCATTACGGATTGGTCGATTTGGGTTTCGGAACTTCCACTGCTGCTCCGTGGCGTGCTGGAGCAAACGAAAACACTACTATAACTTTTTCCGAAAATGTAAAAATTGAAAACAAAGATTTAGCTGCTGGAACATACGGTTTTCACATTATTTTAGGCGAAAAAGAAGATGTGTTGATTTTTTCTAAAAGAAATAATTCATGGGGAAGTTTTTATTATGATGCTTCCGAAGATGCACTTCGAGTTTCCGTTACGCATCAAAATGTGGACAAAAGTGTCGAATGGCTTAAATATGAATTCATTAATCAAACCGAAAATTCGGCAACTGTAACATTACAATGGGAAAAAAGACTTATTCCTTTTAAGATAGAAGCTGATGTTCACAAGTTGCAGCTCGATTCTTTTAAAAACGAATTAAAAACAAAACCGGGTTTTACTTGGCAAACGTTTGTTCAAGCAGCGAATTATTGTTTGGATAATAATATCGAAACCGAACAAGCATTAGCGTGGGCAAATGAAGCCATAACCGCGCGTTTTGTGGGACAAAAAAACTTTCAAACGTTGAGTACAAAAGCAAGAATATTGACAAAATTAAACCGCGAGGCTGAAGCAAAATCGATTATGGACGAAGCCATCCCTTTTGGCAATCTCATCGAATTGCATCAATATGGACGAACGTTATTAAATGCCAAAAAACCACAAGACGCTTTGGTCGTTTTTAAATTAAATTATAAAAAGAATCCAAATGTATTTACCACCAATGTTGGCTTGGGTAGAGGTTATGCTGGTATTGGCGATTTCAAGCAAGCAACCAAATACATGAAAATTGCCCAAACACAAGCGCCCGACGATTTGAATAAAAACAACATCGAAAACATTTTAAAGAAACTCGAAAAAGGTGTTGCTATTAATTGATAGCAACCAAAAAATTAGATTTAATAATTAAAAAACAATCATCATGAAAATCAAATCAATCCAATTATCGCTTTTTATGGCTCTGGCATTTGCTTTCACTGCAAGCGCTCAAGGTCCGAATGCCTACACTAAAAAAGAAAAGCTGACCGAAAATGAACTCAAAAGATGGAGCCATCTCGATTTAGAAAAAGACAGTATTCCTGGAATGAGCATCGACAAAATGTATACCGAATTGGTAAAAGGAAAAAAAGGAAAGAAAATTATTGTTGGTGTTGTCGATTCGGGTGTTGATATTGATCACGCCGATTTAAAACCGGTGGTGTGGACAAACACTAAAGAAATTCCGGATAACGGCATTGACGATGACAAAAACGGTTATGTTGATGATGTTCACGGTTGGAATTTTCTTGGAAACGTCGATGGTGAAAATCTCGAATTGACACGAATCGTTAAAAAAGGAGACGACGGAAGTGCGACTTATGCTAGTGCTAAAGCAGAATTCGATAAGAAAATGACAGGTCTTTTGAAAAATAAAAAACAAATAGATGACATTGTTCAAGCAACAAAAATTTTAGCCGACTATTTCAAAAAAGAAGACTATACCATAGAAGAAGTAAAAGCGATTGTTTCTGACGATGCCGAAATTATTCGATGTAAAGAACTGATAGCAAAAACGGGCAAAGCAGTCGAAGCCAATACAAAATTCAACAAATTCAAAGATCAAACCTACAACCAACTGAACTTTAATTACAATTTAGAATTTGACGGAAAAAAAATAGTAGGCGACAACGCAGACGATATGACGAGCAAAAGTTACGGCAACAACATCGTTTACGGACCAACTAAAAAAGCCTCTTTACACGGAACTCACGTAGCCGGAATTATTGCCCAAGTACGCGACAATAATGTGGGTGGCGATGGCATTGCCAACAATGTCGAAATCATGTCGGTGCGCGCTATTCCGAACGGAGATGAATACGACAAAGATGTTGCACTTGCCATTCGATATGCCGTTGACAACGGAGCCAAAGTGATTAATGCGAGCTTTGGAAAAAACTATTCTCCAAAAAAAGAATGGGTTTATGAAGCTATAAAATATGCCGAAAGCAAAGACGTACTGATTGTTCACGCAGCAGGAAACGATTCCAAAGATATCGATATTGAAAATAATTTTCCAAACGATTCTGATGATAAAATAAACGAATTTGCAGACAACGTGATTACCGTTGGAGCTTTAAATTATGAATACGGCCAGAAAGTCGTTGCCAATTTTTCGAATTACGGAAAACAAAATGTAGATGTGTACGCACCTGGTGTGAAAATTTACGCGACAACTCCAAACGACGAATACCAATACTTGCAAGGTACATCAATGGCGTCACCTAATGTAGCTGGAGTTGCGGCGATGATTCGTTCGTATTATCCAAATTTGACGGCACAAGATGTAAAATACATCATCATGAATTCGGGTGTTGCCATTACATCGGATGTCAATGTTGGCGGTAATCCGAATGACCAACGACCTTTCGATGCATTGTCTAAATCAGGAAAAATAGTTAATGGCTACAATGCCATGATTATGGCAGAAGAGATGTCTAAAAAGCCAAAAAAATTGAAACTAAACAAAGTGAAAGGTTAAATTTCTTTGCAAAATTATAGCTATTAAAAATAGAGAAATACCTCTCCATACAACGCATCGATAGTACAAAAAGAGAAAAAAGAGAAACTAGTTAAATTCATAATTTTAAAAGATAAAATATCGTTAAAAAGATAGTAAAGTAAATGATACTTACTATTTTTGATTTTTTAATTCCAATTTAACTATGAAATTTATCAAATCTTTTTTCGTATCAGCAGTATTTGCTATAGCTTTATCGGGTTGTAGTCCTAAACTAGCTCCAATGGTGGGTACTGATCCCGCCAACATTGACAAAATGCCTTTAAAAACGAGTCCAGTTAAAGAGGACGATTTAAAGCGTTGGAGTCATCTCGATTTAGTAAAAGATACTATTCCCGGAATGAGTGTTGACAAGGCTTACGCCGAAGTTTTAAAAGGCAAAAGAGGAAATAAAGTTATTGTTGCGGTTATTGATTCTGGTATCGATATTGACCACGAAGACTTAAAAGGAAAAATCTGGACCAACAGCAAAGAAATTGCTGGAAACAACAAAGACGATGACAACAATGGCTTTATAGATGATGTTCATGGTTGGAATTTCCTTGGCGATTCGAATGATGAAAATTTAGAATTAACTCGAATTGTTAAAAAAGGAGATGATGGTTCAGAAATCTATAAAACGGCTAAAGCGGAACTAGACCAAAAATTGGCTGAAATGAATCAGCAAAAACCAACGGTAGACATGCTTGACAAAGCCGATAAAGCGGTTCGTGCTCATTTGAAAAAAGAAGTTTATACTGTTGATGATTTAAAATCAATTACCACTACCGACACTTCATTAAATCAAAGTAAAATGATTATGATGAGTGTTGCAGCCCAAGCTGGACCTAGTTTTCAATCGGAAATTAAAGAATACGTCGACCAAGTATATGGCATGTTAAACTACAACTTAAACGTGAATTTTGACGGAAGAAAAGCAGTTGGCGACAATCCAGAAGACATCAATGACAAAA
>JAZKGN010000008.1:0-2663 GCA_040385945.1 Bacteroidota bacterium | reverse complement strand
TTAAAAACAGAGTCAATCAAATCAAAAGTCAGATGGACACTACAACGTCTGATTACGACAAAGAAAAATTGCAAGAACGTTTGGCTAAATTAGCTGGAGGTGTTGCGGTTCTTTATGTTGGAGCAGCTTCTGAAGTTGAAATGAAGGAGAAAAAAGACCGTGTTGACGATGCATTGCACGCAACTCGCGCGGCTGTGGAAGAAGGTATTGTTGCTGGTGGTGGTGTAGCGTTGTTGAGAGCAAAAAGTGTTTTAACTTCGATTAAAGCATTGAATGCCGATGAAGCAACTGGAATTCAAATTGTATCGCGTGCCGTTGAAGCACCATTGCGAACTATTGTTGAAAATGCTGGATTAGAAGGTTCGGTAGTAGTAGCAAAAGTTTCAGAAGGTAAAGGCGATTTTGGTTACAATGCCAAAACCGATGAATATGTAAACATGCTAAAAGCCGGAATTATAGATCCTAAAAAAGTAACGCGTGTAGCTCTTGAAAATGCTGCTTCGGTTGCCGGAATGATTTTGACGACTGAATGTGCTTTGGTAGAAATTAAAGAGGAAAACGCTGGTGGTGGAATGCCAATGGGCGGTGGAATGCCAGGAATGATGTAATTCTAAAGAAAAAAGTACGAAGTTTTTAGATATAAAAAATCCGTTGTGTAATGCAACGGATTTTTTATATGATTGAATCAATAATTTATTTCTTTTTTCTCAATAACTTCATCAATACAGGAAACGTGGTTACTAATACAATTCCGATAATAATATACTCAATGTAGTGCTTTAAATCGATATGAAACTGATTCAGGAAAAGTTCGTATAAATAATGTCCGGCAAAGATCATTGTAAACGACCAAAGTATAGAACCCACAATGTTGTAGAACATAAAACGTCTTTTTTCCATTTCAACAATTCCTGCAATTACTGGAGCAAAAGTTCTGAAAATGGGTAAAAAACGAGCAAAAACAATGGCCTTGTTTCCGTACTTATCAAAAAAATCTTTCGATTGGTACAAGTATTTCTTTTTGAAGAGAAAATTGTCTTCTTTGTTGAATAAATAACTTCCGCTTTTCTTACCAAACCAATAACCTGTCATGTTACCAAGAATACCCATAACAGAAACCAAAGCGGCTAAAAAAGTAACATTTATAAAATCACTTCCTGTAGAAAACGGACGCATTAATAATTCGCTATAAATTCCGGCAAGGAAAAGCAAACTGTCACCAGGAAGAAAAAAACCTGCTAATAAACCTGTTTCGGCAAAGACGATGAATAAAATCACATACAATCCAATTTTCACTCCGCCTAACTCTAATAAGATATAAAATTCGGGGTTAAATAGTTGCTTCCAGTCGAATTCAGTCATAATTATTTTGTGTAAATTTTGAGGTGGTGAAAGTACTTATAATTTCTCTGATATGGTAATCTTAAGGCATTTTTTGACTTAAATATAACACTATTTTTGTTCTTTGTAAAGAATCAAATTCTGAAACAAAGACAATGAAAATGTATGATTCATCTGGTCATTCGCTGTGGCTGAGTTGATTAGATGATTCATATAGGTCACTTCAAACTTGATGCTATTTTTGTAATTAAATCCCAATCCAAGTAAGAAACGGTTTTGGTCAAAAAAAGTATTGTTAACCTGATTATCGCCTATATTCAAAAACACTTCGTCTTGAATTACAAAATACAACTCTTCATTACCCGATTTAAAATTCACTAGATGAAAAGTGTGTCGGTTTAAGTACCGTAACCGATTTTGATAATTGGTTGCAATTTTGTCGATAGATCCATCTTCTACCAAGCCGATTTTATCAACAAACCGTTGCTCTAAACGAAATCGATTTGTGAATACATTTTTGCTCTCGTTCCATTTGTGATTGTATTGCAATTCTTCCCAAATTCGATCTTCGTTGAAATAATTATCAAGTGAAGACTGTAATGTATTTATCAATCCGTAGCCTACTTTGACCGTCATTTTGCTGTTCAGATTATACAAAAAACCAAATCGAAACAGGTTTTGATTGTTTCGACTTAATTCACCATTCAGTCTAAATTGTGCTTCTATGTGATAACCCCATTTTGGAGAAACATTGTAATGTCCCATGTAAGCAAACCAATTGGCTTGATCTTGTTTCATTTCTTGTGCAAACCCAACAACGGAAAAAAGCAGCACTAAAACACATTTTTTTAACATAAGTAAATCCTTTTTTGCAAAACTATACAATAAAAAAAACTCCTTACTAAAATAAGGAGTTTTTGTTTTTAATTATTTTTTTCTTTCATACAGACAACAACCGTGAAGTGTGTTATACTGTTCGTCCGTTGCTTTTACTTCGTCGGTATCGTGGCCTACTTTTGCAACTGCTTTTTTCACATCGAGTGCCGAACATTTTTCCTCATTTAAAATTAAATGCAACGTATGATCATCAATATGCCAATCGGCGCTCTTCACTCCTTTTACAGAATAAGCTGCTTTCTCAATGCGTTTTTTACACATTTCACAATTGCCATTGACATCTATATCATATTTTGCATTTTTGTTTTTTACTTCTTGTGCTTGAGCAGAAACTGTTACAAAAAGTAACATCATTCCTATTACTATATTTTTCATTTTTATTTTTTTAAATTATTTATTTTATTTTAAATCGCAATCCCATATAA
>JAZKGN010000007.1:2573-4005 GCA_040385945.1 Bacteroidota bacterium | reverse complement strand
CATCCAGTATTTTTCATCATGATCTGAACCACATCCAAAAAAGGACTGTGTATCCGTCCTGTGCGCTTTGATAACAGCATTGACACGACCAATCAAGGTAAAAACAACTTCTTTCGATTTGTATAAATGTTTGGTATCGCGAACTACTTCTAATAATTTAACAACTTGATCACTAGCTTCAACTTTGGTTTTTGGGTTGCGAACATTGTCATCCATATCTGCGCCATCGCCATTAACATCATCAAATTCTTCTCCAAAATAGTGAAGTAAAAATCTTCGTCTAGACATAGATGTTTCGGCGTAAGCCACAACTTCCTGCAATAATGCAAAACCGATTTCTTGCTCTGCAACAGGTTTGCCCGACATGAATTTTTCTAATTTTTCTACATCTTTATAGGAATAATAAGCTAAACAATGTCCTTCGCCACCGTCGCGACCTGCGCGACCCGTTTCTTGATAATAACTCTCCAGTGATTTAGGAATGTCATGGTGAATTACAAAACGCACATCTGGCTTATCAATTCCCATTCCAAAAGCAATGGTAGCAACAACCACATCAACATCTTCCATTAGGAACATATCTTGGTGTTTGGCTCGAGTTTTGGCATCTAATCCCGCATGATACGGCACGGCACTAATTCCGTTTACTTGCAATACCTCGGCAATAGCCTCGACTTTTTTTCGGCTCAAGCAATAAATAATGCCTGATTTACCTTTATGCTGTTTGATAAAACGAATAATATCTGATTCTATATTCTTCGTTTTGGTACGTACTTCGTAGTATAAATTTGGTCTGTTAAACGATGCTTTAAAAGTAGTCGCATCAGACATGTCTAAATTTTTGAGGATGTCTTCTTGAACTTTAGGTGTAGCTGTTGCGGTAAGACCAATAATAGGAACATCACCTAATTGTTTAATGATGTGCTTTAAATTCCGATATTCAGGTCTAAAATCATGCCCCCATTCAGAGATACAATGCGCTTCATCAATAGCCACAAAAGAAATAGTGACATTTTTAAGAAAGTTCACATTCTCATCCTTTGTCAAGGACTCAGGGGCTACATAAAGCAATTTTGTCAATCCAGAAGTGATGTCTTTTTTTACTTGAGTAATTTCGGTTTTGGTAAGAGAAGAATTTAACACATGGGCCACTCCATTTTCTGAAGATAGACTTCGAATGGCATCCACTTGATTTTTCATTAACGCAATAAGAGGAGAAACTACAATAGCGGTTCCCTCTTGAATCAAAGCAGGCAATTGATAACAAAGTGATTTTCCTCCTCCTGTAGGCATTATCACAAATGTATTTTCTTGATTTAAGATACATTTTATGACTTGTTCCTGCAACCCCTTGAATTGACTGAAGCCAAAATATTTTTTTAATTCTTTGTGTATGTCAATTTCGTTTGAATTCATTCTTTATTATGTGGTA
>JAZKGN010000007.1:0-2467 GCA_040385945.1 Bacteroidota bacterium | reverse complement strand
ATATCTAAAGAAAATATATTGGCTAGCGCCAAAAAAACTATTTTATCGGAAAGCGAATCTATTGCCAAACTAACTGATTTTCTTGATGAAAACTTTATTGAAGCGACACAAAACATCTATAATTCCAAAGGAAGATTAATTGTTACAGGAATTGGGAAAAGTGCCATTATTGCTCAAAAAATGGTCGCTACATTTAACTCTACTGGAACGCCTTCGCTATTTTTACATGCCGCAGAGGCCATTCATGGTGATTTAGGAATGATTCAAAATGACGATAGTATCATTTGCATTTCTAAAAGTGGCAATAGTCCCGAAATCAAAGTTTTAGTACCGCTTTTAAAACGCTTTGGAAATACGGTAATAGCGATTACAGGAAATACGGGTTCTTTTCTAGCAAAAGGTGCCGATTTTGTTTTAAATACCTCAGTAGATTCAGAGGCTTGTCCCAATAATTTAGCACCTACAAACAGTACAACAGCGCAATTAGTCATGGGTGATGCACTTGCCGTTTGCCTAATGGAAATGCGCGATTTTAAACCCGAAGATTTTGCTATTTACCATCCCGGTGGCGCATTAGGCAAAAAATTATTACTGCGTGTAAAAGATATTTTAGAGAACACCTTAAAACCTATGGTTTCATCAGATGCATCGATAAAAAAAGTTATTTTTGAGATTTCTGAAAAACGTTTGGGTGTTACTGCAGTGGTCGATGCAGACAAAGTAGTCGGAATTATAACCGATGGAGACATAAGACGCATGTTGAACGACAGAGATTCATTTGCAGATTTGACCGCAAAAGACATCATGACCAAAAACCCCAAATTAATACCGTCTACCGCTATGGTTGTAGATGCATTGAACATTTTGGAAGACTTTTCCATCACACAATTAGTTGTGGTTGATCAGGGTGTGTACCAAGGAGTGTTACATTTACATGATATTTTAAAAGAAGGAATCCTATAATGGCAAAAAAAAACTTAAACGAAATGTCGTTTCTAGATCATCTTGAAGAATTAAGATGGTTATTGGTTCGAAGTACTGTTGCAATATTAATCCTTGCAACACTTACTTTTTTTGTGAGTGATTATATATTTGATGTCATAATTTTTGGTCCAACCAATGCAAATTTCATTACCTATCGCTTTTTTTGTGAATTATCCAATCAACTGGGATTTGCGGAAACAATTTGCGTGACCGACATGCCTTTCATCATTCAAAATACCAATATGGAAGGCCAAATTAACGTTTTAATTTGGACTTGTATTACTGCTGGATTTATTCTGGGTTTTCCATTTATCTTATGGGAAGTTTGGAAATTCATCAGCCCTGCTTTGTATGAAAAAGAGAAAAAACACGCAAGACTTTTTATTGTCTCCTCTTCTTTACTTTTCTTTTTAGGGGTATTGTTTGGCTATTTTGTCATTGTCCCCATGTCTGTGAACTTTTTTGCTACATTCACCGTTAGTACGGTCGTCAAAAATCAGTTTAGTATCGATTCGTATATTGGCATGGTGAAAACTAGTGTAATTGCTTGCGGATTATTTTTTGAATTACCGATAATTATCTATTTTCTAACCAAATTAGGATTGGTAACACCTGTTTTCTTAAGAAAATACTGGAAATATGCGGTAATCATCATCCTTATTGTAGCAGCAATTGTTACACCCCCAGATGTTGTGAGTCAAATAATTGTAACCATTCCGATGTTAATCATCTATGAAGCCAGCATTTTAATTTCAAAAATAGTAGTAAAAAATCAACAAAAAATCAATGGATAGTATAGTAGAAGAATTCAACGAGTACCGTTCTAAAATGAACGAAAAATTATTGGCAGACAATAATAAAATTGTAAAACGCATTTTCAATCTAGACACCAATGCCTATGCTGCAGGAGCACTTGATGTAAAAACCAAAGAACTTCTGGGATTAGTAGCTTCGGCTGTTTTACGTTGTGATGATTGTGTAAAATACCATTTGGAAACCAGCCACAAGGAAGGGGTTACCAAAGAAGAAATGATGGAAGCTATGGGAATTGCAACCCTAGTTGGCGGAACAATTGTAGTTCCTCATTTAAGAAGAGCCTATGAATTTTGGGAAGCATTAGAAGAAGCAACAACCAAATAAATTGTTAAGAAGTTAAATCGTTTAATTGTTTATTCGTTTATTTATACGATTAAACAATTAAACGAATAAACAGTTAACCTGTTTAAACGATTAAACTAAAAAAAAATGAAATTAAGAGCCGAAAATCTAATTAAAACCTATAAAGGACGTAGTGTTGTCAAAGGCATTTCGGTGGAAGTGAATCAAGGCGAAATCGTTGGACTTTTAGGACCAAATGGCGCTGGGAAAACTACTTCTTTTTATATGATTGTAGGATTGGTTAAACCAAATTCAGGCAATATATTTCTGGATGATTTGAATATTACTGATTATCCTATGTACAAAAGGGCACAGCAGGGAATTG
>JAZKGN010000006.1:0-34805 GCA_040385945.1 Bacteroidota bacterium | reverse complement strand
ACCAAGCAAACGTTTTGGTTTTCGTCTAAGGTTATTTTGGCGTTATTTTTAAACTCCGATTTTGAAAAACCTGAAGCATCATTGGCGTATTTTGCAAAACCATCCGTATGCATACAATCTAAAATGCTTCCGTTGAGTAAATTCATGAAATAGTTGTTGTTGCCCAATTTTGCTCTAACATCCGATTCGTTATCGGATAAAATCTCCCCATTAAAAACAGCAATAATTTCGTCCTTATAAATCGCAATTGCAGTAAATAAGCCATTACCCGAATTAACAAGCTGTGAATTTTTTACATACAAATAGTCCGATTCTTCGGCGTTGATTTTGTTTTGGTCAGTAATTGCCATTGATAATAGGATTGGTAGAATTTTTCAAATGTACTCAATTCCTAAATTCTAACTCCCAATTCCTAAATCCTAATTCGTACCTTTGCCAAAATTATACGATTATGCTACAGATAGGTCAATTTAATACCTTGCGAATAGACAGAGATACCGAAGTAGGTTTGTTTCTTACCAATGGAACTGACGACGTTTTATTACCCAACAAATACGTTCCGGAGCATTTTGAATTGGAGGATGAAATCGCTGTTTTCGTTTATCTTGACCATGAAGAGCGTCCTGTAGCTACGACTTTAGAACCGTATATTGTTTTGAATGAATTTGGTTGGTTGCGTGTGAATTACATCAATGAGTTTGGTGCTTTTTTAGATTGGGGTTTGGAAAAAGATTTGTTTGTTCCTTTTAAAGAGCAAGCACGTCCGATGGAGCAAGGGAAACGCTATTTGGTGTATTTGTATATGGATGAAAAAACCAATCGTTTGACAGCTTCAAGTAAAACCAACCAGTTTTTGGACAACGAAAACATTACAGTAGAGAACAATGAAGAAGTGGATATTATCGTTTCTCACATAACAGATATCGGTATCAATGTCATTATCAATGAAAAGTACAAAGGTTTGGCTTATAAAGATGAGGTATATAAAGATGTAAAACCTGGTCAACGATTAAAAGGCTACATAAAAAATGTGCGTCCCGACGGAAAAATAGACGTGTCTTTTAATAAATTAGGTTTTGAAGCGATTGAACCCAATGCCGAAAAAATCTTAGACGAATTAAGAGCCAGTAGAGGTTTCTTGCGATTGAACGATAATTCTCATCCTGAAGACATCAAAACGGTGTTGCAAATGAGCAAAAAGAACTTTAAAAAAGCAATTGGGAATTTATACCGTCAGAAGCAAATCGAAATCAAGGACGACGGCATTTATTTGGTAAAAGAGTAACTTAAACGACTTCTACTTTCGGATTTATCTTTTGAATTTCTTCTAAAAAAATATCGCTGTTTTGCGGAGAAACAAAAACATCATCAAAATTATTATAAGTAATAATAAACCCTTTGGTATCTAACGCTGGTTTCATTGAAACCGGAACGTATAAACCAGAATGACGTTTTATTTTTCGAATTTTTGTGATGTCAATCCGACCTCGAAACGGACCCGAACGGTACAATAGAAAGTTGTTTTTTATTACGTATCGCGTGTCCAACAAAACCCAAATAATCAAAGCTGTCGCTAAACCAAGTATAATGAAAGGCGCAATCGGTAATTCGCCACTATCAAAAGTATATCCCAGCATCGCTATCATAAAGACCACAATGCACCATAACAGAATTATGGTAAATGCATTTTTAGACGAAAGGAAATTCTTCATTTGTATCGTATATTGTGAAAATATAAGCACAAATTTACATTATTATTTAATATAAACGTTTCTAAAAGATTAAATTCCTAAAGCAGACTTGGTTTTTGCTGTTAATCCGTCTTTGTGAAGTAAAACTGAAATAGCTTTCAATTTCAAATACGCAACACTCATATAAACAAATCCGTCTTTGCCCGATTTTGTGCCCCAAGAGTTTTTTACTTTATAATATACATTCCCTTTTTGGTCTTTTACTTTTCCAGTAATGTGCATTAAATGATCATCAGTTGTAGAAAAATTTTCAAATTCCGCTTGACGGTAATCAGGAGTGATATTTTTTTCAGGCTTAATTTCCGTCGCAATCACTTTGGCATCCGTTTCATTTTCAGCTACAACTGCAACACCATTTTTTCCAGAAAAAGTAGCTTCCGAAACATCACAATCTAACGCAATAGAATAACCTTTATCTAACGCATTGTCAATATTTTGAACAAATTCATCTAAAGGTAAATTATAAAATAATCCATTTGAAAAATTATCCGGAATATCAAGCAAAAAGGAAGTGTAAAACGGCTCATGAGTAAATGAAGAAATCGTCACATAATCGGCTGGTTTTATCTTGGTCATTTCTAAAAAGCTTTTCGGAGTGTACTTTTTACCTTCATAAGTAAAGTCGGTTACATTTTTCCCCATATAACTGTCAAGTACTGCGCTTATTGATTCTTTCCATTGTGGTGATAATTTTTTACCTGGATTGGACACGTACGTTTTTAGCATTCCTTCTAAAACAGATGTCATTTCCGAATGATTGTAACTTTCTTCAGCCGATAATTTTCCGCTATACACACTCTGCGGAACCAATCCGTAATCTGCTGCGCTATTAATCACATCATGTGCTAAACCACCTTCTCCAAATTGTGCTTTACCTTGTCGCATAACATACACCCAAGCCTTTTTAGGATAGGTGTTTCGAACGTTGTACATCTCCGATAAATCGATGTGTTTACCAGTCAAACGGATGATTTCAGCTTCTAAAAACGAAGTCGTAGAAAAACTCCAGCACGTTCCTGTATTGCCTTGCGAAATAACCGGATTGGCGTCGATATCTTTAATGGTTTGAAATTCATAGGTTTGAGAATGACCTGAAAATGTAATTCCTAAAAATGTTAATAGTAAAGCTATTTTGTTCATTTGTATTTGATTATTTATATTCGATTCCTCGAAAAATGGTTTATTTTTACGCTAAAATAATAGTATTTGATAATTACAATTCTTTTTTAACACTAATTAAGATTTAATGAGCACAATTAATTGGATTACTGCCGCAGAATTTGAAGATATTACGTACAAAAAATGCAATGGTGTTGCCCGAATTGCTTTTAACAGACCTGATGTTCGCAACGCTTTCCGTCCAAAAACTACAGCCGAATTATTGCAAGCTTTTCACGATGCTCAAGAAGATACTTCTATCGGTGTTGTTTTGCTTTCTGCGGAAGGACCTTCGTCAAAAGATGGTATTTATTCGTTTTGCAGTGGTGGCGATCAAGCAGCGCGTGGCAAACAAGGTTATGTAGGTGAAGATGGTTACCATCGATTGAATATTTTAGATGTACAACGGTTGATTCGCTTTATGCCAAAAGCTGTTATAGCAGTAGTTCCGGGTTGGGCAGTTGGTGGCGGACACAGTTTGCATGTGGTTTGCGATTTGACATTGGCTAGTAAAGAACACGCGATTTTTAAACAAACCGATGCCGATGTAACGAGTTTTGATGGCGGTTATGGTTCTGCGTATTTGGCAAAAATGGTCGGACAGAAAAGAGCCAGAGAAATTTTCTTTTTAGGACGCAATTATTCGGCGCAAGAAGCTTTTGAAATGGGAATGGTCAATGCTGTGATTCCGCACGACGAATTAGAAACAACTGCTTACGAATGGGCTCAAGAGATTTTAGCCAAATCGCCAACATCTATAAAAATGCTAAAATTTGCCATGAATTTAACCGATGACGGCATGGTTGGTCAACAGGTTTTTGCTGGCGAAGCTACTCGTTTAGCCTACATGACCGATGAAGCTAAAGAAGGTAGAGATGCCTTTTTAGAAAAACGCAAACCTAACTTTGAGAAGAAATGGTTGCCATAGTTTAATGTTCAGTAATCAGTTTTCAGTAATCAGTTTTTAATACTATAGAATGGAAAATTTTACCAACGAAACCATAGATACCAAACAACTTCCTCGATTTGAAGAAGTGACTTTTACCGTTTTACATAAAAAATATTGGAATGTAGTGGTGATAAACTTCTCTATTTTCTTTACGTTATTAGGAATAGCATTGATTTTGGGATTAATTTTCAATGACAAAATCATTGAAAACCGAACACTATTTATCATTTTGTATGTTGTTGTTTTGGTGGTGAGCTTGTTCTTTTCTCGACTTGGATTTAAAAAGAAAGGCTTCGCTTTTAGAAACCACGATGTGCTTTACAGAAGTGGTGTTATTGCAACAAATACAATGGTAATTCCTTATAATAGAGTGCAACACGTAGCATTACATGAAGGATTTATTTCACGTATTTTCGGTTTGGCTAAAATCGAAATCTTCACAGCAGGAGGAAGTTCTAGCGATATAGAAATTCCCGGAATCGCAAAAGAAGAAGCCGAAAATATCAAGCAATTGTTGATGGGTAAAATTCAAAAGCAATTGTAATGGAAGTCAATTTCAATGTGCCTCAACGACAATCGCCAATAGGTGTTTTGGTTATGTTTGCCAATACGTTGCAACATTACATAAAAGCATTTTGGCCACTTTTATTGATATGGGTTTTCCAATCTGACAAAATGAACAAGACGTATGTTCTTATTGGTATAGTCGCTTTAGTGGTTGTAATTGGAGTAATTGCCTATTTAAAATACCTCAATTTTACATTTTATATTGATGATGAAAACGATGAATTTATCATTAATGAAGGAATTGTAAACAAAACAAAAACTACGATTCAACTAAATAAAATCCAACAAGTAAACATCAATCAGTCGTTTATACAAAGGATAATTGGAGTGTATTCTCTCGATGTGGACACGGCTGGAAGTACCAATAAAGAAGGGAAAATCAGAGCTATTTCACACGAATTGGCGATTGCTTTAAAATCAAAGCTGATTGATAATGAAAAGAAAGTTGTTGTGAGCACTGAAGCCATTACAAGTGATGCTGTCCTAGAAGAAAAACCAACCCAACATCCATTTCTTGAAATTAGTTTTTTAAGCTTGTTGAAGATTGGTATTACATCCAACTATATCAAGAGTTTGGGATTGTTATTGACGTTCTTTTTTACCATTTACCACAATATAAAAGATGTAGCAAACAATGCCGATATCGATACCAAAATCGATAATTTTATAGATGAAAATGCTGTGATGAACTCAGTTTCTATTTTAATAATCGGATTGTTATTGGTCGTTTTTGTTATTAATGTTTTGCGGACGGTGATTCGGTATTTCGGATTTAAAGTCACTAAACAAACCGGTTCGCTTTTGTTATCTTATGGTTTGATTGATACCAAAAGCACCATTCTTAAACCCGAAAAGGTGCAAATAGTTTCGGTTTCTAGAAATTACCTGCAAAAAAAATTGGATGTATTACAAATGAAAATCCAACAAGCCACTGGTGAAGATTCAAAAAGTAAAAGAGCTATAATCGAAATTCCAGGTTGCAACACTAACGAAAGCAATGAAATACTAAAACTGCTTTTTAGTCAACTGCCACAAAAAGGCGTAATGCTACAACCCAATTGGCGTAAACTTGGTTTTGCCTTGTTTTTATTCATTGTTTTACCTGTAACTGCTTTTTTTACTTTTGGAAATTATGTTGAAAAATCAGTTTTAGAATATGCTTATTTCTCAATTGTTTATGTTATTTTTATTGGGTTAATTATTTATTTTGGTTATCGAAATTACCGACTCTTTGTCAACAACGATTTTATCATCAAGCAAAGTGGTGCGTGGGATATCGAAAACCAAATCATAGAGTTGCATAAAATTCAAGCCATCACAACCTCACAATTGTTTTGGCACAAACTAATAAATGTGGGTTCGATTACCTTGCATACAGCTGGTGGAAATATTGGTTTTCACCTTGGCGATTATACCAAAATCAAAGAATATGTCAATCTTTGGTTGTACGAAATAGAAACGTCCAATAGCAATTGGATGTAACACTTATACACTTTAAAAATGAAGCACTGGATTCAAGCAGCACGAGTTAGAACATTACCATTATCCGTTTCCGGAATTTTGGTCGGTAGTTTTTACGCCATGTCACAAGCCATGTTCAACTGGAAAATCGTCATCTTTGCCTTGCTCACCACTTTGGGTTTGCAAATCCTTTCCAATTTTGCCAACGATTATGGCGACGGAATGAAAGGTACCGATAACGAAGATAGAATAGGTCCAAAACGCGCCATTCAAAGTGGATTAATATCACCACAAGCTATGAAAAGAGCCATGATTGTAATGTCGGTAATTACGTTGTTCTTTGCTATCAGCCTTATTTATTTTTCGTTTAAAGACCAGTATTTGTACTATTCTTTAGCCTTTTTATTCCTCGGAATTTTAGCCATTGCCTCAGCTATTCGCTATACAGTGGGTAAAAATCCTTATGGTTACAGAGGTTACGGAGATGTTTTTGTATTTATTTTCTTTGGTTTGGTAAGTACTTTCGGAATCTATTTTATGTTTTCTAAAGCGTTTGACGGCTTATTGATGCTTCCAGCAACAGCCATCGGTTTTTTGAGCGTTGGTGTGTTAAATCTAAACAACATGCGCGACGAAGAATCAGACACCAAAGCCAATAAAAACACTTTAGTTGTTAAAATGGGAGGAGCTTGGGCAAAAAAATACCATTTCTTTTTAGTGATATCAGCAATGGTTTTGGTGTTGTTGTTTGCGTATTTGAACCGTTTTAATTTCGACCAATACATTTTTATTGTGGCTTATTTTCCGCTAGCTAGCCATTTGATGACGGTGTATAAAAATAAAAATCCAAAACTATTGGATCCCGAATTAAAGAAACTCGCCATCAGCACCTTTATTTTATCGATATTATTATCGTTAGCTTTAATTTTTTTGGTATCGGATTTAATTCTGTATTATTTAGAACAATATTTTAACTAATTGCATTATGAAAATAACTTTCTACGGACACGCATCACTCGGAATAGAAGTCAGCGGAAAACACATTCTCGTTGATCCATTTATTTCCGGAAACCCAAGTGCCGCTCACATCGACATTAATACGTTAAAAGCCGATTATATCCTTCTCACGCACGCGCACAACGATCATACGCTCGATGTTGAAGCGATTGCTACGCGAACCAATGCCTTAATTGTTTCTACTTTTGAAGTCGCTGCTCATTTTGGCAACAAAGGTTTTCAATACCATCCAATGAACCACGGTGGAAGCTGGCAGTTCGATTTCGGCAGAGTGAAAATCGTAAGCGCTATTCATTCGAGTTCGTTTACCGACGGGAGTTACGGCGGAAATCCCGCTGGTTTTGTCATCGAAGGCGAACACAAAAACATTTACATTTCGGGCGACACCGCGTTGACTATGGACATGAAGCTCATTCCAATGCGCACCAAACTCGATCTTGCTATACTTTCCATAGGCGATAATTTTACCATGGATGTTGAAGACGCGATTATTGCAGCCGATTTTGTCGATTGCGATAAAGTGCTCGGCGTACATTATGACACTTTTGGCTACATCAAAATAAATCACGAAGAAGCCAAAAAGAAGTTCTTCGATGCTGGAAAAGACTTGATGTTGTTGGAAATCGGAGAAAGTATTAGTTTGTAATTTTTTTCGAAGATATTTCCAGCTATACGCTCTATCTTTTGTTGCGTTGCACTCCACAAAAGGATGCCGCTGCTATCTGGGCTAAAACGGCATCCTATTTGCCAACCATTCTCATAAAAATACAAAATGCGATTAGTTACACTTACTTTTTTTCTCTTTTCAAGCCTTATATTTTCTCAATCCAAAGAAGGATTTTGGGACAACATCCGAACAACAAACGAAACTTTTGTAGTAAAATCGGGTGATAAGAAACTCCTCGCGTCTGCCGATTTTCCTGTCGGAACCACCGAAGTAGTTTTTAGAATCACGCTTTTAGACGACAATCAAAAAATATCAAGCAGTTTGGTTTCGGTGCTAAAAAGCATTCCAGATCCAACCGGAATCAGTCAAGGTGCTGCTGGCGGAGTGTTTTTACTTTCAACTATTTCTGGTGAAGACAAATGCAAATACAGTATTTTTACCTCGAGTAACGATGCTGAGAATTACATCAAAACCGGAAAGGCAATCAATGCTTGTTTTACTCAAAATACGCCTATAAATAAAGAAGTAAAGTTACTTGCTTCCGATTCTAAATGTTTGGCATCCAATCCAAAAAAACTTTATTTTGTCTTTGAAAGTGACAATTGGATTTTAAAAGAAAAAATCGTTTTAGAAATTGTGCCTTGGGTGAACACAAAGTTAAGTCGAGGTTGGAATACCAACACCAAAAACGAACTTTTACAAATCGCAACATCTTTAGATTGGACAAAAAAACTGACTAAAAAGGATCAATTTTATGCGCTCTTTGTAGAAAACATCCAAAGTAAATACACGTATTCTGAGTTTAAGCAATTGATTGCTGTTGAGAAAAGTCGCGCTACAGAAGTCGCCATTGAAGAAAGTTTGAAAAAATCGGGCGAAATAGATAAGTATTTCAATACCATTCGTGACCAATCGCTACAGTTGTTTAAGCAAGGCAAAACCGAAGCTGCAATCGACTTGATTAAAGTTGAAATGATTGCGAAAAACAGAGCGACGTATAAGGATTACGGCGCTTTAGGCGATTATCATTTGCTTACCAAACAGTTTTCAAAAGCCGAAGGATATTACAATCAAGGATTGCAATTGAATCCTACGGAAATTGTATTCCAACTCAATTTAGCACATGTGTATATGTTTACGAACCGACTTCAAGAAGCGAAAGACATTCATAAAAAGTACGGTAAAGAAAATCTTTCGATAGGAAAATCTTGGACAGAGCAAACCAAAACCGACTTTAAAGAGTTTGAAAAAAGACAATTTCCGACCAACAACTTTAAAAAAATACTGCGAATCCTAGAATAATAACCATTGAAAGCGAGCTACCATAAATACAACCTTCACTTTAAAAAACCATCTGGGACTTCCCGTGGCGTTTTGATAGATAAAGAAACGTGGTTTGTTCTTCTTGAAGACAATGGTAAAAAAGGAATAGGTGAGTGTGGATTGTTACGTGGTTTGAGTATTGATGATCGACCTGATTATGAAGAAAAATTACAATGGACTTGCAACAATGTTCATTTAGGAAAAGATGCACTTTGGGAAGCGTTAATAGAATTTCCATCCATTCAATTTGGAGTCGAAATGGCGTTCCGATCTTTGGCGAGTCAAAACCCTTTTTTGTTGTTTCCTTCTGAGTTTACTGATGGTCAAAAATCCATTCCAATAAATGGTTTGGTTTGGATGGGAGAGGAAGCGTTTATGAAGCAACAAATTGAAGAAAAACTAGCCCAAGGTTTTACGTGTATCAAACTCAAAATTGGTGCTATCGATTTTCAAAAAGAACTCGATTTATTACACTTTATTCGTCAAAATTATGATGAAAACACAATTGAAATTAGAGTCGATGCTAACGGCGCTTTTCATGAATCTGAAGCTTTATATAAATTAAACCAATTAGCTGGTTATAAATTACATAGCATCGAACAGCCTATTGCTAAAAACTATACTGACAGGATGTCAGAGTTGTGTAAAATCACTCCAATTCCTATTGCGCTCGATGAAGAGCTTATAGGTGTCTTTTTATTGGAAGAAAAAGAACACTTACTGCAAAAAATAAAGCCACAATTTATCATTTTAAAACCGAGTTTGGTAGGCGGATTTCGAGGTACAAAGGAATGGATTTCGTTAGCCGAAAAACACCAAATTGGTTGGTGGATTACCTCTGCTTTAGAAAGCAATATCGGATTAAATGCAATAGCCCAATGGACCTATTTACAGCAAAATTCAATGCCACAAGGATTAGGAACGGGTGGTTTGTATACCAATAATTTTGATTCGCCATTAGTCGTTTCTAACGGACAATTATGGTATAAAAAGGAGTTGGATTGGGAATGTGATATACTACAATAAATCCGAATTGAAACAATCCGGATTTATCAAATAAACAAAACAAAAAAATTATTTTACAATAAAATCATCAATGATTTTATCTACTTCTTTATTTGTAGCATCTGGCTTTAGATCGAATAAATGCGAATACAAAGGTTTCCCATCAACGACTTTCTGTAATGTTAGGTTAGCATCTTTTTCATAAACAAGTACCCATTTGTCTCTCACTTTTTTCCAAACAGCTTTGTTGTTTGTCCACCAAGTTTGAGCTAATTTACATTTACTGTCGTCAACTTTGGTATATATATCCATTCCTTTTTCTTGCGCCAATAGCACATCATTTCCTTTTTCATCGCGTACAATTTTATCATTATCTTGTTCGTGAATCCATCCAAAATTGGTAATTTCATGTATGTTTCCTCTTTTTAATACATTATAATCGTCGCGTTTGGTGTGCTCTCTTCTAGGTAATGGAGCATCTGAAGTGTTTTTCCAATAGCTTTTTCCATCTACAAAAACCCAACTTGCGCTGCCTTCATATCTCGGACTGTCATCTACTTGATACACTTTTTGTGTCCATTGTCCTTTGACAGCTTTTGGTGACAACTTGGTAAATTTCCATGTTTTGTCTTTGAAAAAAGAATACAATTCGGTGTTTTCATACAACCAATCCTGTCTCCAATGTTTGATGATGTCTTTGTCTGTATTTCCAACAATCAATAAGTGCTGTAACACAATTTTGTTGGGTTGATCTTCAACTAATTCTACCCATTCCAATCCTGTATCGTGTTTTGTTTTTGAAGGTTTGTAATTGACAGTGTCTTTAGAGTATTTAAAAGTTTCTGCAAAATTGAATTTTACTTCATAACAGCCACACATCGATTTGATGGCTTTGATGTCTTGTTTTTGCTTGGTTTCTTGACTTACTCCAGTATAACTGATAAGTAAAAATGCAGCTGAAAATAGAAAAGCATTGATTTTCATTGTAGTATAAATTAAGTTAAAATTTCTTCGACAAAAATACTAAATTTATTTAGAACAAATAAAAATAACATATATATTTGCAAAAATAAATTATTAAGAATGTTTCTAAATAGAAGTTGTTATATACTTATGATAGCGTGTTCAAGTGCTGTTTTTTCTCAGGAAAATACAACAGTAGACAGTCTTTCAACTCATCAATTAGAAGAAGTTGTGGTCACAGCAACACGAACCGAAAGACAACTTTCATCATTACCATTACCAACTACTGTTATTACTTCTGACGCTATTTCGAGAGCTGGAATCACAAGATTAAACGAAATTTTAGCAGAGCAAACGGGTTTAATTACGATTCCCGACTTTGGTGGAGTAGAAGGAATTCAAATGCAAGGATTAGATGCTGCTTATACGATGATTCTTATTGATGGTGTTCCGTTGGTGGGAAGAAGTGCTGGGACGTTGGATTTAGCTAGAATTTCTGTTGGAAATATTGACCGAATTGAAATAGTAAAAGGAGCTTCTTCCTCATTATATGGTTCGGAAGCATTGGCTGGTGTAATTAATATTATCACTAAAAAACCTAAAAAAGATGTATTGTCGGGCAATATTATTTATCGTTATGCTACTTTCAATACCAATGATGCCAATGCTAATGTAGTTTGGAAAAGGAAAAAGTTTTCAGGTAGTGTTTTTGCGAATTATTTTTCAACAGATGGATATGATTTAAGCAAAGACACAGCCATTAAAACGGTTGAACCATATTACAATACCACGATTCAACCAAAATTGTATTACGATTTCTCAGACAAGCTAAAGTTGGTTGTTGGAACTCGTTTTTATCATCAGAAGCAAGATTATAAAACCATTATAGCTAATGAAGAGTATAATGGTGATGCGACAATAAGTGAATGGAATTCGCAAGTAAAAGTTGAACAAAAATGGAATTCCAACATCAATTCTGAATACGAAATTTATGCAACCAATTATAAAACCGAAGAGTTCTTAATTAATGTCAATCAACAGCTTTTCGAGCAAAGTTATTACGACCAATGGTTGTTTCGACCTGAAGTTAGAACTACTTTTTCTTTTAAAAACGATAAACTAACGACTGGAATTGGCATCAATCATGAAACTTTAGACAGAACGTATTTCAGTTCAAATATAACTTTCGATTCGCAATATGCTTTTTTGCAATACGATTTCAATCCGACGAAAAGATGGAATATTTTGGCCGGATTCAGATACGATAACCACAACCAATACCAATCGCAACTGAGTCCGAAATTGGCTATAAATTACAAGCTCAACCAAAATATTTCTCTAAAAACTTCGGTTGGTTATGGCTACAAAGCACCCGATTTTAGGCAATTGTATTTCGATTTCACCAATTCAGCGGTTGGTTATATCGTTTTAGGTTACAATGTTGCTGAACAGCGTTTGGACGAACTCGAAAGCCAAAATCAGCTGTTATCGCGAACGGCAGGAGTTCGTTTTGATGATCCTTTAAAACCCGAAAGCTCCATTAATTTTAATCTTGGAAGTAGTTATCAAAGAGGAAAATTAAAAATCGACATCAATGCGTTTTATAATTCGATATCCAATTTAATTGACACAAGAGTGGTAGCTCAACAAAACAATGGTCAAAATGTGTTTAGCTATTTCAATATCAATGAAATTTTTACATACGGAATAGAATACAATACAGCATATGCTGTTTCCAATAATTTTAAGATTTCTGTTGGATATCAATACTTAGAGGCGAAAGACAAATCGGTATTGGATGATTTTTACAGTCCACAAGAATCCTATCAATTTGTTAATCCACAAAATACAGGAACTTTTAGAATCAAGAAATCAGATTATTTTGGACTGTTCAATCGTTCCAAACACACTGCAAATGTGAAGTTGTATTATCATTTTTTAGAAAGTAAAATCGATGTCAACTTGCGTGTTTTTTACAGAAGCAAATATGGATTGTTCGATACTAATGGGAATCAAATTTTAGATACATACGACGATTTTGTCAACGATTATTTTCTTACCAATCTTTCTGTTTCCAAGCAAATAAAACAAAAATATACTCTTCAGATAGGCGCCAATAATTTACTAGATTTTACCAATCCAGAGGAAATTAGCAACCTTTCTGGAAGACAAATTTTTGCACGAATTCAATATAATTTTTAACTTAATTAATCCTTTTTTATGAAAACCAATTTTTTAAAACTTTCGCTTTTAGTTTTTGCAGTAGTTGCAACCTCTTGTAGTAACGATGATGAAACGCCTGAAACAGTTTCATTGCAAACAAAAACATTCTCTAATTTGTATGCTCCACAAACAGGTGGACAAGGACAACCAGTTGGTGGTGCTTTTACCAAATTCAGTTTTTCCCAAGATGCAGTAGTGACTAATGACAATTGGGATGTCGCTTTTCGCGGAACCACACTTATTGTAAATGGAGGAACACAAATTGGCATCACCGACGAACCAACACGAACTGGAGTAGGAGCAGTAAGCATTGTATCAAACACCTTGGATGCTGTTACAACTTTTCCAGCTGCAGCAACATTTGCTCAAGATGGAAGTGCTACTTACGCAATCCCAACAGGAAGTGGAAACGGTTGGTACAATTACAATGCTACGACTAATATTATTTCGCCTCTTGCAGGAAAAGTATTTGTGGTCAAAACACACGATGGCAAATACGCCAAATTTGAAATTTTGAGTTACTACCAAAATGCACCAGTAACTCCTGATGCTACTTCTGTAGGACGTTACTTTACGTTTAAGTATTTCTATCAAGCAGGTAGTACAACGACTTTTTAATTTTAGTATTTCATTAAAAAGCAGTCTTAACAGGGCTGCTTTTTTGTTTTTAATAGTTTGTGATAAATTCAAAAAAAAACCACTCAATTTCTCAAGTGGTCTTTCAAACAATTAACTAAAACTAAAAACAATAACTATTTTCGGCAACTAATTTTGTAGTGATGGTTTCCCGTAAGGCTACAATATTAGGCATGTTGGTGTATTTTGTAAAACGACGCAATCCCATAAGCATCATGCGTTGTTCATCGCCTTCAGCAAAAGAAATAATGCTTTCTTTTCCTTTTTGTGTGATGATGTCAACGGCTTTGTATAAGTACAATTCGGCCATTGCAACTTGTTCTTTTACGGCTTCTTGACCTTTTGATTTTACTAATTTTTCGGTTCTTAAAATCGTGCTTTCTGCCATGTAAATTTCGATGAGCATATCAGCAGCAGCCGTTAATAATTGTTGGTGACCTTCTAAATCGGGACCGTATTTTTGTACAGCACCACCAGCTACCATTAAAAACGCTTTTTTCAATTTACCAATAAGTTCTTTTTCTTCGTCAAACAATCCAGGATAATCGGGTGTGTCAAACGATGGAATGCCCATCAATTCTTCTTGTACTTTCGAGGCTGGACCTAATAAATCGACATGACCTTTGAATGCTTTTTTAATCAACATACCTACTGAAAGCATGCGGTTGATTTCGTTTGTGCCTTCGTAAATACGAGCAATACGCGCGTCACGCCACGCACTTTCCATTGGAGTGTCTTCAGAGAATCCCATTCCGCCGTAAATCTGAATGCCTTCATCGGCACAGTTTTGCACATCTTCCGAAACCGCTACTTTCAAAATCGAACATTCGATAGCAAATTCTTCTACGCCTTTTAATTCGGCTTCTTGATGTGAATTTCCTTCGGCTTCACGCATTTTAATTCGTGTTTCAATGTCTTTTGCTGCTCTGTACGTTGCGCTTTCACCAGCATAAGTAGACGTTGCCATTTCAGCTAGTTTGTAACGGATAGCGCCAAAACTTGAAATTGGTACATCAAACTGAATGCGTTCGTTAGCATATTTCACGGCTCCACTTGTCACACGACGTTGTGCATCCAAGCAAGCTGCAGCTAATTTAATACGTCCGACATTTAAAGAGTTCATTGCGATTTTGAATCCGTTTCCTCTTTCCGACAACATATTTTCAACCGGAACTTTCGTATCTGCAAAAAACACCTGACGCGTAGAAGACGCACGAATTCCGAGTTTGTGCTCTTCTTCGTTCATTGTAATTCCGTTGCTTGGATCGTTTTCTACAATAAAACCCGTAATGTTTTTATCGTCACCAATTCGTGCAAAAACGATAAACACCGAACAAAATCCGGCATTGGATATCCACATTTTTTGCCCTGTAATTTTATAATGTGTTCCGTCTTCAGATAGCACCGCTTTTGTTTTTCCAGAATTGGCGTCACTTCCTGCGCTAGGTTCTGTTAAACAATAGGCACCAAACCATTCGCCTGAGGCTAATTTCGGAACGTATTTTTGTTTTTGTTCTTCAGTTCCGTATAGCGTAATGGGCATCGTACCAATTCCGGTGTGTGCTCCAAAAGCAGTAGAAAACGAACCTGTTGCTCCCGAAATGTAATCGCAAACCAGACAGGTATCTACAAATCCCATTCCCATTCCGCCATAATTTTCAGGAACGGCAACACTTAGAAAGCCCATTTCTCCAGCTTTTCGCATGACTTCTTCGGTGAATTTGTAATCTTTGGCTTCAAAACGGTGTTTGTTGGGCCAAATTTCTTTATCAACGAATTCTTTTACCGAATCGCGCATCATGATTTGCTCATCAGAGAAATCTTCAGGAGTGAAGATGTCTTCACATTTTGTTTCTTTAACTAGGAATTGTCCTCCTCTTGTTATATCGCTCATTTCTTTAGTATTTTATAGTTGGTAGATTATAGTAATTCAAAAACTCCTGCAGAACCTTGTCCGGTTCCGACACACATTGAAACAATTCCGTATTTATCGCCACGGCGTTTCATTTCGTCAAATAATTGTACGGATAATTTGGCTCCGGTACAACCCAATGGATGGCCTAATGCAATGGCGCCACCATTGACGTTTACGATATCTGGATTCAATCCTAACTCTCTTATTACAGCTAATGATTGAGAAGCAAAGGCTTCGTTTAGTTCAATTAAATTGATATCGTTCAAAGTCAATCCGGCTTGTTGTAAAGCTTTCGGAATCGCTTTTACGGGACCAATTCCCATAATTCGTGGCTCAACTCCAGCAGAAGCAAAATTGACCAATCGCGCAATTGGAGTGATGTTCAATTCTTTTACCAATTCTTCGCTCATGATTAAAACAAAAGCCGCTCCGTCACTCATTTGTGATGAATTTCCGGCAGTCACACTTCCATCAGCTGCGAATACAGGTTTTAATTTGGACAATGCAGCTGTGTTGGTATCGGCTCTCGGACCTTCATCTTTAGAAACGATATACGATTTGGTTTCTTTTTTGCCATTTTCATTGATGAACGTTTGTTCAATCGTAATCGGAACAATTTGCTTGTCGAATTTACCTTCTGCCTGCGCTTTTAAGGCCTTTTGATGCGAGTTGAATGCAAATTCATCTTGATCTTCACGAGACACGTTAAATTGTTTGGCAACGGCTTCTGCGGTTAAACCCATTCCCCAGTAGTAATCTTCATTTCCTGCTGCCGCAACGGCGTAATCAGGAGTTGGTTTGTAGCCTCCCATTGGGATGAACGACATACTTTCGGCACCACCAGCAATAATGCAATCGGCCATTCCTGATTGAATTTTTGCCGTTGCCATTCCGATTGTTTCCAATCCGGAGGCACAATAACGATTAACAGTTACACCAGGAACATCGGTCACTTTTAATCCCATTAAGGAAATTAGGCGTCCTACATTAAGTCCTTGTTCGGCTTCAGGCATGGCATTTCCAACCATAACATCATCAATGCGTTTTTTGTCGAAATCGGGTAATTCATTCATCATGAATTGTATGGTTTCTGCCGCCAATTCGTCGGGACGTTTGAATCGAAAAACTCCTTTAGGTGCTTTACCAACTGCGGTTCTGTATGCTTTTACTATGTATGCTGTTTTCATATATTTTTGATAAAAGAGTCAAGAATCAAGAGTCAAGATTTATAATCTTTCTTCTTGGTTCTTTCTTCTTGGTTCTTAATTTCTCAATGGTTTTCCTTTCGTCAACATAAACTGAATACGTTCTAACGTTTTTCTTTCTGTACACAAACTCAAAAAGGATTCTCTTTCAATGTCCAATAAATACTGTTCGCTAACTAAAGTTGGTTCTGATAAATCGCCTCCAGCCATTACATACGCTAGTTTGTTGGCGATTTTTTTATCGTGTTCGGAAATGTAATTCCCTGCTTGCATTTGGTCGGTTCCGACTAAGAACATACCGAGTGCTTGCTTGCCCAATACTTTTACATCTTTTCTTTGAATAGGTTGTGTGTAACCTTGTTCTGCCATTTGCAAAGCGACTTGTTTTGCCACCGCAATTTGACGGTCTTTGTTTACCACAACGATGTCTTTTCCTTTTTGTAAAACACCCATATCAAAGGCTTCGTAAGCTGAAGTGGCTACTTTTGCCATTCCGACAGCGAGGAAATATTCTTGTAATACATTCAAT
The DNA here is from genome assembly GCA_040385945.1 of Bacteroidota bacterium. GTDB lineage: Bacteria > Bacteroidota > Bacteroidia > Flavobacteriales > Flavobacteriaceae > Flavobacterium. The sequence continues at coordinate 17,436 of JAZKGN010000006.1, read as the reverse complement.
TCTACGTCATTTTTATGGAACAAATCAGAAGCTCGTAACGCCATTTCTTTCGATCCACCGCCACCTGGAATCACTCCAACACCAAATTCTACCAATCCAATATAGGTTTCCGCTGCAGCGACAACACGGTCGGCATGCATCGTCATTTCACAACCACCGCCTAATGTCATTCCGTGAGGAGCTACAATAACTGGAGTGGAAGAGTAGCGCACGCGCATCATGGTGTCTTGGAAATATTTAATTGCCATATTAAGTTCGTCGTATTCTTGTTCGACAGCCATCATGAAAATCATTCCGATGTTGGCACCGACAGAGAAATTGGCAGCTTGGTTTCCAATCACCAATCCGTTGTATTCTTTTTCGGCTAAGTCGATTCCTTTATTGATGGCAGCCAAAACGTCGCCACCGATGGTATTCATTTTCGATTGGAATTCGAGATTCAATATTCCGTCACCCAAATCATGAATCACAGCACCGCTGTTGCTCCACACTTTTTTGCTTTCGCGAATGTTATTTAGGATGATGAAACTATCTTGTCCCGGAATTTTTTCTTGTGTTTTGGTTGGAATGTTGTAGAAATAGGTCGCACCATCTTTGATAGAGTAGAAACTTGTACTTCCAGAAGCAAGCATATCGGTTACCCAAGTTGCTGGTTCGTAGCCTTCGGTTTTCATTAAGACAATTCCTTTTTCGACTCCTATAGCATCCCAAATTTCAAACGGACCGTTTTCCCAACCGAATCCTGCTTTCATAGCATCGTCAATTTTGTAAAACTCGTCAGTAATTTCTGGAACACGGTTGGAGCAATAAGCGAACATAGCAGAGAAATTCTTTCTGTAAAAATCGCCGGCTTTGTCTTTTCCTTTGACTAAAACTTTAAAACGATCAATTGGTTTATCGATAGTTTTTGTTAATTCTAAGGTGGCGAACGACGCTTTTTTTGCAGCTCTGTATTCTAAAGTATCTAAATCTAAAGATAAAATATCCTTGCCTTCTTTTTTGTAGAAGCCTTGTCCCGTTTTGCTTCCGAGCCATTTGTTTTCCATCATTTTGTTGATGAAATCGGGTAATTTAAATAAATCGTGGGCTTCGTCGTTGGGACAATTTTCGTAGATTCCATTGGCAACATGAACTAAAGTGTCTAATCCAACTACGTCAACTGTTCTGAAGGTTGCCGATTTTGGACGACCGATAACTGGTCCGGTTAACTTATCGACTTCTTCAATAGTCAATCCCATGTCTTTAACAAGATGAAACAAACTTTGAATTCCGAAAATACCAATACGATTTCCGATGAATGCCGGAGTATCTTTGGCTACGACCGAAGTTTTTCCAAGAAATTTAGAGCCGTATTCGGTTAAGAAACTCAATACTTCGCTAGAAGTTTTTGGACCTGGAATGATTTCAAACAACTTTAAATAACGCGCCGGATTGAAGAAATGCGTTCCGCAAAAATGCGCTTGAAAATCGTCGCTTCGACCTTCACTCATAAACTTAATTGGAATTCCAGAAGTGTTGGAAGTTACTAATGTTCCTGGCTTGCGAAAAGTATCTATTTGTTCGAAAACTAATTTTTTGATGTCTAATCGTTCAACAACCACTTCAATAATCCAATCGTAATTGGCTATTTTAGACATGTCGTCGGTGGTGTTTCCAGTAGTGATTCTGCTGGCGAATTTCTGACTGTAAATAGGAGATGGATTCGATTTTAATGCGTTTGTCAAATGCTCATTTACCAATCGATTACGAACGATTTTACTTTCTAAAGTGAGTCCTTTTTTTTCTTCAATATCAGTCAGTGCATTCGGAACGATGTCTAAAAGCAGCACTTCTAAACCTATGTTTGCAAAATGGCATGCAATTCCAGATCCCATAATTCCGGATCCGATTACTGCTACTTTTTTGATGGTACGTTTCATATTTCTTATTTAAAAAATTTTCTTCTCCGTAATTAAATCATTTATGATTTCAGAAACTTCTATAAAATGATTTAATTTTTCGTCTGAGATATTTTGTTTGATTACTTCGTTGAATTTTAATACGGTTTGTTTGGATAATTCTCTTTTTTCTTTTCCTAACTGTGTCAGGTAAATGAGTACGCCACGACCGTCATCTGGATTTCTTTGACGTGTAATTAACCCTTTTTCTTCTAGAGTTTTTAAGGTTCGGGTTAAGCTTGTAGCTTCCATTCCCATTCGGTTACTGATGAAAGAAGAGGGAGTTCCATCTTCTTTATCGATGCTAAGTAAAGCAAAGCCTATTGCCATTGATCCTTCAAATTTTGAAGCTTCTTCATTATACATTCGGGCAACCGATTGCCATGTAGCACGTAGAATATAATCGATAGTTTTTTCTTTCATAGTTCTAAGAATAAGTTCAAAGATATAAAAAATTTATTATGCACGCATAGTATTCGTGTTAAATTTTTTCATCAAAAGTTTAGGAACAAAAAAAATCGCCTACACATAATGTATAGACGATTTAAATTATTGATTAAAGTGTTATTACTTATAGCAACGTAATAGTTCCTAAGCTCGTTGTAGCACCTGCTGTAACCACAACGTTTAATTGTGTAACTGGAAGTAAAGGCAATTCAGGAGTAACTGTAAAAGTGTATGTTCCTGGAGGAAGTCCAGAGATTTGAAATTGCCCCAAAGCATTAACGCTACTATTATACACTACACCTGTTGAAGAAGTGGCACTTACTACAGCTAACGTTCCAGCTGGTAGAATAATACCATTAATATTACCAGATGTTGCAGTAACAACGGTTCTAATAACTGGTTTCAATTTATACGTTCCTGAACCAGTTTCTACAATTGAAGCATTGGCATCAAAATCGAGTAAGATTTCATTTTCAATGTCGGCTTGAAGTGTTTGGTTTACTAACAATTTTAATCCGCTTTGTTCAGCACTTGGAGTGCTTAAAGGATAACTTACTCCTCCAATAACTACAGTATTGTTTGGGCCTAATATTAGTCTAACTTGACTAACTTGAGCGTCAGATAATACACTTGTAGCAATCAAGGTATTTACTCCATTGGCATAATCCAATAGATTGTAGATTCCTGCGGTAGTATTTAAGGTAACAGTTTGTCCGTCGCCACCAATCACTTCCACAGCAATTAAATCGATGTTTACTTCTTCATAAGGTCCGGGAGCATCCGTCATTCGCACTTGGTAAGGATAACTCTTAGCTGACGAATCGTTATCACAGGAATTCATTGTGATTCCGAAAACAACTGCAGAAAGGATAAAAATGATCTTTTTCATAATAGGTAATATTAAGTTGTGAATTTAGTTTAACAACTTTACAAAGTTCATAATTTTAATATCCAAGCTGTTTTATAATTCTTTTTAAAGTTTTCAAAATTTACAGATGGTGAAAATTGGCACAAAAAAAAACTCCTCATGATAGGGAGGAGTTTTAGATTATAGTGTAAATTATTTATTTCATTTTTCCGTTTATCATTCCAACTGCTGCTCCAACGCCAGCGCTCAGTACAATTGAAATACATACATCAATTGCAAATGTTTGGTAATTTATTGGCATGTTCGAATACATGAAGAAATTCATATATAAACTACTGAATAATCCAATGATAGCTCCAGCTTTTAAGCCGCCCATTAGATCTGAAATTCCTGCCCAACGTGTAAAAATGAAAGAGACAAAAAAGCCAAATGTCATGCATCCTAAAAAGATGTATTCTAATTTCATGTCTGGAGATTCTGGAAAACAATCTTTAAACAAGATGCCATAAAATAGCCAACCTAGTAGGAAATCGACGATTCCACCGACAATTCCGCCAACAATAAAGTTTTTTACATTCATAATGATTTTGTTTTATTGGTTAATTAAGATAAAAATAAAAAAAATTAAGAATTGTTCAACCTTGCAAAGTGTTACTTATCAACTATTTGGATTGGTGAATTGTTTATAACCAGTTTTGTATCAGAAGAGTAATAAAAAAGCACCTTTTCTCAAAGGTGCTTTATATTTAATCGTTGTTATATATTTTATTGTAAAGGTCTTTGTACTTTTCTCGTACCACTTTTCGTTTTAATTTTAGCGTAGGAGTGAGTTCACCTCCATCAATACTCCAAACTTGCGGCGTGAGTTCGAAACGTTTTATTTTTTCCCAATTGCCAAATTTTTCATTTTGAATATCAACATCTTCTTTTATGCGATTAATAACTTCTGGGTTGGAAGCAATTTCTTCATTGGTGTTGCCAATAGCAACATTATGGCGTTTTGCCCATTCTTTAACGAAATCAAAATTGGGTTGTATAAAAGCGCCAGGCATTTTCTCACCATCGCCAACTACCATGATTTGTTCAATGAAACGCGATTGTTTCATGGCATTTTCAAGCAATTGCGGTGCAATGTATTTTCCTCCAGAGGTTTTGAACATTTCTTTTTTTCTGTCGGTAATTTTCAAAAACCCATCTGCATCTACTTCGCCAATATCACCTGTGTGAAAATAGCCATCAACAATGGCTTCGTTGGTCAACGCTTCGTCTTTGTAATAGCCCATCATTACGTTGGGTCCTTTACATAAAATTTCACCGTCTTCGGCAATTTTAACTTCTACATTGTCGATGATTCGTCCGGCTGTTCCGATTTTGAAGCCTCTATTTCGTTGGTCGTTTACAGAAATTACTGGTGATGTTTCGGATAATCCGTAGCCTTCCATAACCGGAATTCCAGCAGCGGCAAATACTTTTGCCAATCGCGGTTGCAATGCGGCACTTCCGTTGACAATTAAATCTAATTTTCCGCCTAGACCTTCTTTCCATTTGCTGAAAATAAGTTTTCGGGCAATCTTCAGCTGTAATTCATACCACCAACCGTTGACGCCGTAGGGTTCGTATTGTAAGCCAACGTCTACAGCCCAAAAGAATAATTTTCTTTTAATTCCAGTTAATTCAGAGCCTTTGGCGATTATTTTTTCATATACTTTTTCGATAAGTCGAGGAACACCTGTCATTACAGTAGGATGCACTTCTTTTACATTTTCGGATACTTTTTCAATTGATTCGGCAAAATAAATCGCAGTACTGTAATACTGATAAATGTAGGTTACCATTCGTTCGTAAATATGACAAATCGGTAAAAAACTCAAAGCTCTACTTTTTCCTTCGTCAAACGGAATTCTACTCGCCGAATCCAATACATTTGAAACAATATTATTATGCGAAAGCATAACACCTTTTGGTTTTCCTGTGGTTCCAGAAGTATATATTATAGTGGCTAAATCCAACGGTTTTACATTGCTTTTTCTGTCTTCAACAACATCTTGATTACTGGTGTCTTTTCCTAGTTCAAGGACTTCACTCCAATTTTTACAATTTTCTAATTGATTGAATGAATATACTTCTTTTAAATTGGGAACATTCTGTTGAATCAATCGCACTTTTTGCAACACTACATCGTCAGAAACAAAACAGTACATGGCTTCCGAATGGTTCAAAATATACTCGTAATCAGTTTCGGAAATGGTGGGATATATCGGCACATTTTGCGCTCCGACTTGAAGAATACCAACATCCATAATGTGCCATTCTGTTCTATTATTAGAAGAAATGATGGCAATCTTATCGTTTCGTTGGATTCCCATTCGCAACAAAGCTCTCGAAATCGCATTGGCTTTATCGATGTATTCTTGCGTGGATGTTTTTACCCAAACGCCATCGTGCTTGGTTACGAGACAATCGGGAAGATTATTTTTTTCTAGCTGATAATACGGAAAATCGAAAAGGCGTTTGATGGTAACCATTAACTCTATTTTTTATGCAAATTAATTAATAAATCATAGATTAACAATATATTTTTAAATATACTTATTCAATTTAGTAGTTTTGTAGAAAATTGGTAAAGGTAAATGAATAGATTTCCACGGTTAAACGAATATAAAGTGTTGGCTTACAGAATAGGTTTGGTCTATTTGTTTTACATGCTTGCGCGAATTTTGTTTTATGTCTACAACCAAAAATTGGTTAAAATTGATTCGGCTATTGATTTTATAAAACTGTGTTATCACGGTTTGGCATTTGATACAACGACCATTTTATATGCAAATGCTTTGTTTATCGTTTTGTCGGTTTTGCCTTTGGTAATCACCACACGAAAAGGGTTTCAGAAGTTTTTGTTGTATCTCTATTTCATCACCAATTTGTTGGCGTATGTTGCCAATTTCATCGATTTTATTTACTACAAATATACTTTCAACCGAAGTACACGTGCGTCTTTAGACACGTTAGAAAACGAGCAAAACAAAAGCGCTTTGTTTTTCAACTTCTTGATTAGTTATTGGCATGTGTTTTTGTTGTTTTTTCTCACCGCTTTTTTATGGATATATCTCTACAAGAAAGTAAAAGCAAAACACCAAGAAGTCAAGCCAAACTTGGTTTATTTTTCTACCTCTGTTCTGAGTTTGCTAGTTATCGCGACTTTGTGTGTAGGCGGAATTCGTGGCGATTTCAAAAAAAGTACGCGACCAATTAATATTTTAGATGCCAGTCGTTTTGTGACCGATGCATCTCAAGCGGATTTTGTTTTGAACACTCCGTTTGCTATCATCAGAACGTGGAGTGCCAATACGTTTAAGAAAGTCAATTTGGTAGATACTGCAACGATTGATTCGCTTTTGGTTCCGATAAAACACTACAAAAACAATCCGAAAACGAAACCCAATGTCGTTATTTTTATTTTGGAGAGTTATGCAAAAGAATACATCAGTTCGTTTAATAAGGAAATGAAAATTCCGAATTACAAAGGCTATTCACCTTTTGTCGATTCACTTGCACAGCACAGTATGATTTACACGAATGGGTATGCAAACGGTTACAAATCGATACACGGAATGTCGTCGGTGATAGCTGGAATTCCGTCATTTAAAAATGCGTTTACATCATCTCCTTATCCCAATCAAAAAATTGAGTCATTGGTTTCGATTCTGAAAAGCGAAGGCTATGACACGTCTTTCTTTCACGGTGCTCCGAATGGTTCGATGGGATTTTTAGGTTTCGGAAATATTTTAGGCTACGACCATTATTACGGTAAAACCGAATACAACAATGATGCCGATTTTGACGGTGTTTGGGGCATTTGGGACGAACCGTTCTTCCAATATTTCAACAAAACATTACAGCAGAAAAAGCAACCGTTTATGGCGACGTTGTTTTCTATTTCGTCTCACGAACCGTATATTGTTCCTGAAAAATACAAGGGTAAATTCCCGAAAGGAGATAACCCAATGCATCAATGTGTTGGTTATACGGATCATGCCTTGAAGCATTTTTTCAATACAGCCAAAAAGCAATCGTGGTACAACAATACCATTTTTGTATTGGTTGCCGATCATGACAATTTGATTTATTACGATGCGTATTATAAAGATCAGAATTTGCATACGGTGCCGATTTTATTCTTTTCGCCCAATAAAAAGTATGTAGGTTCAAACAACGATTGGGCACAGCAAATAGATATTTACCCAACGTTATTAGACATGATTGGTTACGATAAACCTTTTAGAAGTTGGGGAAGAAGTTTGATTAACGAAAACAAAGTGCCTCCTTTTGTGATGCGTTATTCATCGGACAAATACCAAATGATGAGTGGTAATTATATTTGTACCTTTGATGGAGAAAAAGCCGACGGGTTTTACGATAAAGAAGATAAGGATTTAAAAAACAATTTAATTGGAAAGCGAAATGCCGAAATGAATCTCTTGGAGAAACGATGCAAAGCTTTTTTACAAGATTATATGCAACGGATAATTGATAGAAAATTGACCACTGAAACAAAATAATATGAGTACGAAAAAGAAAATAATTGGACTAATTGTTCTTGTGGTTTTGGTTGGAGTAGGTAAGTATGTGTATGATATGAATATCAATCACAATTTTGAAACCATTACCGAAAATAAAGTGTACAAAAGTGGTGCTATTCCACCCGACGAAATTGCCGACTATGTAACCAAACACAAGATAAAAAGCGTGGTCGATTTGCGCTTTCCTGGGACAGGTGACGATGTTAATAATCCAGAAATTCCAGCCGAATTAACCGCAGAAAAAGTAGCCGTTTCAAAAATAAAAGGAGTGAATTATTTCAACAATGGTTCTGATCAAGTACCCACGCAAAAAAACTTGGATTACTTTTTTACCATTATGGATAATCCTGATAATTATCCAGTATTGCTGCATTGTTATCACGGTGTTGGAAGAGCCGAAATGTACTCTGCAATTTATCGTATAGAATACGAAAACATGGATCCAGACGAAGCCAGAACATCTACACGATTTTTAACCAAATGGAGTTCATTCGACTTAGGAAAACCAAAAGGCGATTACTTACATACTTACAAAAGCAGAAAAGAACTGGCTAAAGAGAAAAAATAAATTTTCTAGAAAACAGTGATATAAACAAAGCACTTCACAACTTTTTAAAAGAATGTGTTAGTTTGTAATTCCTATAATTGTTGTATTTGAACCTAAAATGCTCTGATTAAGTGGGACAAAATTAGTTACATTACTATTGTAATTCATTTTTAGAATTCCTAAACTACTATTGGTATTGAATACCAAGTTGAGATATTCGTCATTGTAAAACACTGTTCCTCCCGAGGTATTTCCCACCGCAAAAACAGCTCCTTGCGATTTGTCAATTAAAGAATTGTTGGTCAAATCGAATTCAAAAGGCTTAACACCATTTACAAATTCTGGATAGCCAAATTTCATTAGTCCAAGTTTGGAGTTGCTAACTTTTACCAATCTTGTTGCGTTGATTCGGGTAGCATTTGCCTGCAATTCGGTTACCGTATTTAGTGTCAAATCAATTTTCAACAATCCTTCTGTTCTAGTAGAAACATACAGCTTATCGTTGATTAATTCTGTAGAAGCTAAAGAGCGTTGATAAAAAGCAATGTTCAAATCGGTAGTTTGGTAATTTTGAAGATTGATTGTTATAATTTTATTTGGATGTGAATTGTCTGGCATGTTCTCGCTCACAATAGCGATGAGTTCAGTGCCATTATATTCAATGTTAGTGATAAACGGATCTAGCATTGTCGAGCTCAAAGATGCTGGCAAAATAATTTGTTGCGTGGTTGTAGTATTGTTTGTTTTGTTATAAATAATCAATCTATTTGGTGCCGGAACATATGAAGCTTCAAGAGCATAAATTGTTGATCCTACATTACAAATGGTTGAAAGCATGATTAAATTGGACTGGTTTGCAATTTGTCCTATATTTTCGGTATTTCCTGTATTGTTTCCGATTTTAAAAATCTTACCTTCAGAAGTGACAGTAAGCAATTTAAAGTCGTCTACAATTGCTGAAGTCGATTCTTCCGACTCACAGGACATAACAAGTAGCGACACTAAGGTCAAAAGTAGTAGTGGGAATTTTTTCATTTTTTTATTTCTGATTATCAACCCAAAGTCTAGCGTTTACAAAAGCTTCAATCCAAGGCGAAACTTCGTCTTTATTTTCTGTTGGATAATGTGCCCAATTCCAAGGAAAAGTTGAACGTTCAATATGCGGCATCATCACCAAATGCCTTCCTGTTGTGTCACACATCATAGCAGTGTTGAAGTCAGAACCATTCGGATTGGCAGGATAACCTTCATAACCATATTTGGCTACAATGTTGTACTGATTTTCTTCGTAAGGCAATTTGAATTTTCCTTCACCATGCGAAACCCAAACGCCTAAAGTACTTCCAGCTAAGGTTTTTAGCATCACCGAATTGTTTTCTTGTACTTTCACAGATGTAAAAATACTTTCGTGTTTGTGCGAGTCGTTGTGAAGCATTTTTCCGTGAATCTCATGCTCTGGATTGACCAATTCTAATTCCATAAACAATTGACAACCATTGCAAATTCCGACTGATAAGGTATCGTCACGTTTGAAAAAATTCTGCAAAGCGGTTTTGGCTTTTTCGTTGTATAAAAAAGCGCCAGCCCAACCTTTGGCTGAACCCAAAACATCCGAATTAGAGAAGCCACCAACGGCTCCAATAAACTGAATGTCTTCTAAAGTTTCACGTCCCGAAATCAAATCGGTCATGTGTACGTCTTTCACATCAAATCCGGCAAGGTACATGGCGTTTGCCATTTCGCGTTCCGAATTACTTCCTTTTTCACGAATAATTGCTGCTTTTGGACGAGGTTTGGTTGCATCTACAACCGTTTGTTTTCCTGTAAAATGCGTTGGAAAAGTATACTGTAACGCTTGATTTTTGTAATTGTCAAATCGTTCTTTTGCCTTGTTATTTTTGGATTGTTTTTGATCGAGTAGGAAAGAGGTTTTGAACCAAGTATCACGTAAAGTAGGGATGTCAAAGATATGATTGCCAATTTCCAACAGTTCTTTTGAAGTAACTTTTCCAAGTTTGGTAAAACTTACTTTATTGGATTGCAATGTGTTTTCAAAAGTTACATCGTCTTTCGCCTGAAGCACAAGGGCAATATTTTCTGAAAATAAAATCTTAACCAAATCTTTTTCAGCAAATGATGAGAAGTCGATTTTCGCACCCAAATTCACATCGGCAAAACACATTTCCAATAAAGTAGTAATCAACCCACCACTACCAATGTCGTGTCCAGCAAGGATTTGTCTGTCTTTGATTAATTCTTGAATCGCATTGAAAGCGTTTTTAAAGAAGTTAGCATCTTTAATAGTTGGTGTTTCTGAACCTATTTTATTGAGTGTTTGTGCAAACGAACTTCCACCCAATTTAAAATCGTCTTGCGACAAATTGATGTAGTAAATAGAACCGCCATTGCGTTGCAAAACAGGTTCTACTACTTTGGTGATGTTTGAGCAATTTCCAGCAGCCGAAATGATTACTGTTCCCGGAGCAATAACTTCACCGTCGGGATATTTTTGCTTCATTGAAAGCGAATCTTTTCCAGTTGGAATGTTGATTCCTAATTCGATGGCAAAATCAGAACACGCTTTTACCGCTTCGTACAAACGCGCATCTTCGCCTTCATTTTTACACGCCCACATCCAGTTGGCTGAAAGTGAAACACTTTTCAAATTATCTTTTAACGGTGCAAAAACGATATTCGATAAAGCTTCTGCAATCGCATTTCTACTTCCTGCTTTTGGATCAATCAACGCCGAAATAGGAGCGTGACCAATGGAAGTCGCAATTCCTTCTTTTCCGTTGTAATCCAACGCCATAACACCAACGTTGTTCAAAGGCAATTGCAACGGTCCAGCACATTGTTGTTTGGCAACTTTTCCGCCAACGCAACGATCAACTTTATTCGTTAGCCAATCCTTACAGGCAACTGCTTCGAGTTGTAAAACATTTTCTAAATACGTCGTAATTTTATCTTGAGTATATTCTAAATCAGTATAATTTCGAACAATTGTTTTATCGTCCATGATGGTTTTTGGAGAGCTTCCAAACATATCTTCCAAAGCAAAATCCATTGGTTTTTCACCAGTCGTTTTGCTTTCAAATGTAAATCGGTGGTTGCCCGTTACGTCACCCACTTGGTACATAGGCGAGCGTTCTCTGTCGGCAATACGTTGCAACGTATCGATATCTTTTTGTCCAATCACCAATCCCATTCGCTCTTGGCTTTCGTTTCCGATGATTTCCTTAGCGGATAAAGTTGGATCACCAACAGGCAATTTATCCAAATCGATTAAACCTCCTGTTGCTTCTACCAATTCGGATAAGCAATTCAAATGGCCACCAGCTCCGTGATCGTGAATAGAAACTATTGGATTTTCGTCGCTTTCTACCAAACCACGAATGGCGTTGGCAGCACGTTTTTGCATTTCTGGGTTCGAACGTTGAATAGCGTTCAATTCGATTCCAGAACCAAAAGCGCCAGTGTCAGCTGATGAAACGGCAGCGCCACCCATTCCGATGCGGTAGTTTTCACCTCCTAGAATAACGATTTTATCTCCGATTTTAGGTTCGTGTTTTTGTGCTTGTGAGGCTTTTCCGTAACCAATTCCGCCCGCTTGCATGATTACTTTATCGTAACCTAATTTTCTAGATTTTGCGGTAGTATTTTCCGATGCTGATTCTTGGTGTTCGAAGGTTAAAATAGAACCTGTAATTAAAGGTTGCCCGAATTTATTTCCGAAATCGGAAGCTCCGTTAGATGCTTTAATTAAAATATCCATTGGTGTTTGGTACAACCATTTTCTTTCGGTCATTCCGTTTTCCCAATTGCGATTCGCATCAAGTCGGGAATAAGCAGTCATGTAAACGGCTGTTCCAGCTAATGGCAACGAACCTTGTCCGCCTGCTAAACGATCGCGAATTTCTCCACCAGAACCAGTTGCCGCTCCGTTAAATGGTTCGACAGTGGTTGGAAAATTATGGGTTTCTGCTTTTAAAGAAATAACAGAATCATATTGTTTTTTAGTGTAATAATCGGGTTTGTCTGCACTCTTTGGAGCAAATTGCTCCACCGTTGGTCCTTTGATAAAAGCCACATTGTCTTTGTAAGCAGAAACGATATCGTTGTGATTTTCAGCTGATGTTTTCTTGATCATTTTGAACAACGACATTTCTTTTTCAACACCATCAATCACAAACGTACCGTTGAAAATTTTGTGTCGACAGTGTTCTGAATTGACTTGTGAAAAACCAAAAACTTCTGAATCGGTTAATTTTCTATTTAGTTTTTTAGATAAATTTTCTAAGTAGTCAACTTCATCCTGACTTAATGCTAAGCCTTCTTGCTTATTATAAGCTGCGATGTCTTCAATTTCTTGAACAGCTTCAGGTTGTATATTGATTGTAAAAATATCTTGATTTAATTCGGTGTATTTCTGAAATAACATCGGATCAAAATCGGTAAAATCGGATGACACTTTTTCAAATTCTTCAATTCGAATGATACCTTCTATTCCCATGTTTTGGGTAATTTCAACAGCATTAGTGCTCCAAGGTGTTACCATTGCAGCACGTGGACCAACAAAAAAATCCGCGAGAACGGATTTATCTATTTTGTGTGCGTTGCCAAATAACCAATTTAGTTTAGAGATAGTTGCTGCTGAAAGTTCGTTTTGCGCTTGAACAGCAAAAACAGTAGTCGTTTCGTTGCCGAAAAAATGAATCATTGTGTTGTTGTTTTGTAGTTGTGCAAATTTAGTTTAAAATGTGCAAATACAAAAGTGAGTTATCAATTGTTTTTAACTAATTTTTTTAATAACAACTAACTAGCAATAGCAAGTACTTAAATTAATAGTGGTACTCACTGCCGAACTATTTCCAGCCGCATCTTTTGCTTTAATATAAATGGCATATGAAGTCGAAGCGGTTAATCCTGTTAGCGTAGCACTTGTTGAAGTTACAGTTGTTGTTAAAATTCCGTTTACATAAACTTCATACTCGGTAACACCTACATTATCAGATGAATTTGACCAATTGATAGTCAAAGTTGTCGAAGCAATAGCAGACGTCGTAATACTTGTTGGCATCGTTGGTGGAATAGTATCTACAATAAGTAACGTAGTGGCATTGATAGTAGTGCTATTTGCCGAAACATTTCCCGCAGCATCTTTTGCGATTACATAAAATGAATAATTAGTATTGCTTGTCAACCCAGTTATCGAAGCTGTTGCTGATGTCACTGTAGTTTTAAATACTCCATTCATATACACATCATAAGCAGTCACAGTAATATTATCGGTAGAAGCTGTCCATGTTAAAGTCAAACTTGTCGTTGCAATATTAGATGCTACTAGATTTGTAGGTACGGTTGGCGCTTGTGTGTCGGCTGTTGGTGCCCAAATCATTGCCACATATTCAGGATGATCAATAAACGGATTTCTATTGTTTTGTCGCGCATAAATAGCATTATTTCTGGCTATTTCTCTGGCACTAACTGGATCTTGGTTGTGCCAAGTAAGTAGCATGTTTAAAAATGCTGTGGTAAAAACCTTATTACTGGTTCCGTCAAACATTTCGAAGGAATAATTGGCTACCGTATTTTCATAGCGTGTAGCAAAATAAAAATACATTCGAGCAATGTCACCTTTGAATTCGTTTATGGGTTCGAAAACAGTTCCGACATAACCTGCAACGGCACTTGTTCCGAGTTTGCTTCCGTTAAAAGAAGTCGATGAAGCTGTTGCGACATTTCCATGCGGATAATCAGAACGCATTCCGTTTACATAACCGTCTGTTGGCGGAACAAAATGAGCATCGGAAACCATAGGAGAAGCCGAATTAAATACCGATTGCGGAATAATATGCTCTCTGTTGTAGCAATCGCCTTCCGAATCGTAGTTTCCGCATTGGTCAGTGTTGTACGTAAAAGTGACAGGATCTGCTCCGGATGGATTTTCCGAATACATATCGATAATCGTATTGTCATTTTCGTATTGATTGTCTCTGTCGGAAGTCGAATACGTAATCCATAAAGCATCATAACTCAAACTAGTATGACCTTTTATTTTATTGTAGAGTTGTGTTTTTAAAACATAACCTGTTCCGGTTGCCGTGTTGTAATAGCCATTCGGAATTTGAGCATACGAACACACCGACAGTAAAAATGCCGTAAAGAGAAAGATTACTTTCACTCGTGAAGCAGTACTATGGTTGAAATTGATACGCACCTAAATCGGTTGAAGTGGTTCTGCTATTCCATAAAATATCCAATGGGACTAAAGCAGTAGCAGTAGCATCTGAAGGTAAATTCAAATCTTCACTAAGCCAAAGTTGGTTGTTGTTTACATCTTCAAAATATGGATTGAAGAGGCTCGAATTTGTAGCAATACTACAGTTTACATAATGCGTTGCATCAGTACTAAATTGATACAAAGGATTATTAGTAAACTGATTATTTATGTTGTTGAATTTTATCAAACAGTGATTGAACTTGTAATTAAAATCAGTTCCTCCTTCTGGCTCATAATCCAGCAACATTTCAATTTGATTGCCACCATAAATAATACAGTTGTTGAAATTGGCTTGTGTTAAATCATGAACATATATTGTTGTTTCCGTTTCAAAATAGTTAGTTAATAAAACAGCAACCTGATTGGAACTCGACCAATTGTTATTGAAAGTACAATGGGTGAAATTATAACTTCCACCAAAAGTGCCAGCAAAATTGGCCTGACCACAATAATTGATTGCGATATTTTCTCCAGTAATGTTTGATTTTCGTGCTAAAATTCCGAGATTTGAGCAATTGTAAATTTGTGTATTTTTTATCGTAAGTTTCGGAAAGTCGGTAGTATTTGTTGTGGTTGCCAAATTTCCGCAAAGGATTCCTACTGTGGCATTCTTTAATGTTAAGTGATTGATTTCATTTAAATGTGAAGTCGAATAATTAATAATCGCTCCCCATTGTCCAGGAACATCCGAATATAAAGGCTCTAAACGATCGCCTTCAAAAATAACTTCATTTTCTAAAGCTTCAGTAGTTGACTGTGCTCCATTGATTTTTAAAACAGCATCTTTACCAATAATCAACCCCGAGTTGGCATGAAAATGA
Source organism: Bacteroidota bacterium (assembly GCA_040385945.1). Lineage (GTDB taxonomy): Bacteria > Bacteroidota > Bacteroidia > Flavobacteriales > Flavobacteriaceae > Flavobacterium. The sequence continues at coordinate 1,953 of JAZKGN010000006.1, read as the reverse complement.
ATTCGCGCTCCAGCATTAACTGTTAGTGTTTCTCCATTAGGAACAAAGGCATATCCGTAAATGACATAGGGTTTGGTATTATTCCAAATGTATTCATCTCCGTTTGCAGGATCGGCATGGTCTAAATTACTACCTGTTACAACTACATTTTGACCATCATCACCTACACCCAAATTAACAGCTTCGTATAAATAATTATCTGATGGACCAGTTCGTTGTGGATAAATAAAATACGCATCTTGAATCAATGTCACCAAATCAACATCTTGTGGCGTACCACTAATATTGGTGAATTCAATTTTGTCTGTGTATAAAAAATCGGTTGGATTGGCACTTGCCACATCGGCAGTTACTTCTATAAAAACAAACAAACTGTCGTTGGCTAAAAGTTCAACATTGCTAAAAATTTTGCCTTGCGCTCCAGCATCACCCGTCATTCCGTCGATCATTAATCGGTATTTGGAAGTCGTGCCTTTTGCCAATTGAATTTTCGGAATGGAAATATCAGTATCACTTCTGTTATACACTTTTAAACGGTACGTGCTCGAACCAATATTGGTAAAAACAGTGTCTAAATAAACAGTGTCTTTTGAAAATTCCAAACCACCTGTGCTGGGTTCAAATTGAAAATCATTCCGACACGAAGACATTAAAACTAATAGTCCAGTTAAAAGTATAAAGAGTAGTTTACGCATGAATGTATGAATTTTTGTAAAAGTAGTTATTTAATTCAAAAGTAAAAATTTGTGCTTTGGAATTGTTTTAAAAACGAAAAAACTAACGGAATATTTTATCATTGTTGAAACATCAGTAAAGCAATCGTCTAAAAATTGGTATTTTTGCTAAAAAAAATAAACATGTTTGATAAAGAAAAAGTCATCGCCATGTGCAACGAAATGTCAAAAAACACCTTGATGTCGACACTTGAAATTGAGTTTATCGACGCTGGAGAAGATTTTTTGACTGCCAAAATGCCTGTCAATTCAAGAGTACACCAACCTATGGGTTTGCTTCATGGTGGCGCCAGCGTGGCTTTGGCGGAAAGCGTTGGAAGTGCCGCTTCGATGTTATACGTAAATGCTGAAAAGCAAGAAGTACGAGGCATCGAAATCTCGGCAAATCATTTGCGCAGTAAAAGAGAAGGAGTGATTATTGGAACTGCGCGAATTGTGCACAAGGGAAGAAGCATTCACCTTTGGGAAATTAAAATTGTAGATGAAGAAGACAAATTGATTTCGCTTTGCAAATTGAGTAACATGATTTTACCACGTCGATAAATGACCTTATTTCAAAAAGTTACCGAGCATTTCGCCAAAAAACTCCCTTTTGTGGTGTATTGCAAACCGAATTCGGATGTGATGATTGGTGTTTTTCAACAGAATGATAGCTTGCATTTAATCACCGATTTTACAGAAAATGGTTTTGCCTTCGTTTCTTTTGATGGGAATGAAAAGTATTATATTCCTGCAGAGCATTCGGATGTTTTTGTAGAAAAGGTAGCTTCTGATGTTTTTTACGCTTCCAAAGAAAGTACGTCAGTAAACAACGAATCTGAAAAACAAAACTTTGAAAATCTAGTTACAAAAGGTATCAAAGCCATTGAAAATAAAGAATTTCAAAAGGTTGTGCTTTCTCGTAAGGAAACGATGGCGATGGATTTTTTTGATATTGAACAGATTTTGAACAGTTTGCATTTTAATTACTCCAATGCGTTTCACTATTGTTTTTATCATCCCAAAATCGGAATGTGGATAGGAGCAACGCCAGAGCAATTCTTGCAAGTTGAAAATGATAAAATAAAAACGGTTGCCTTGGCGGGTACACAATTGTTTTCAGCATCCCTTTCGTGGGAAAATAAAGAACAACAAGAGCAGCAATTTGTTACCGATTTTATTGTTGAAAGTCTGAATTTGTATGCTCAAAATACTTCAGTTTCTGAACCTTACACATTCA
>JAZKGN010000005.1:0-8117 GCA_040385945.1 Bacteroidota bacterium | reverse complement strand
TAGGATCTGGTGCCGCAAGGCGTGTAGGTTCGAGTCCTATTACCCGCACAAAAAAGTCCAAATGAAAATTTGGACTTTTTTTATGGCTATAGGAAAGTATTTTATAGACTTATTCCTTAATGAATTTTTTCACTTTACCACCTAGATTTATAAAGTAAACACCTGAAGAAAGAAAGGAAACGTCCAATTCAATCATCCCATTTGAAGTTGGAGTACAATATTTTTCGAGTTCAATTTTGCCAAGTACATTAATGATTTTGACATTTGTGCTATCCTGAAACCCAATTGTGAGGATAGCATTTACTGGATTTGGAAAAAGGGTTATTGGTTCCGCTATCGATTCTTCTAATCCAAGGCTAGGCTTATTAGTCCAAACACCCGAATACACATCACCATACCAGATATTATTGTGTTGGTCAACATAAACAAATCCAGCACACCCGTCTTGGGGTAAATTTGCTCCCATTTGGGTCCAAGTTGTTCCGTCAAACTTATAAAGACCCTCACATCTGTTAGACATCCAAATGTTATTGGATTGATCAGCAGCAATACTTTGATTGTAATATACCCAACTATAGGGACTTGAAAATGGATTTATTCCCGTAAATGTGCTTCCATCAAAAGTTACAATTCCACCACCACTTGAACCCACAGTACTAAAGCCAAATTGACTTCCTATCCACAATTTTCCATTTTGATCCATGGCGAGAGTGCTAAAGTTCATTGCCGGAATGTTTGAATTTGTTGTGGTGTAATGAGTAACAGAATTATTGGAGATATTATATTTATAAAGGCCTGCCGTTCCGCCCGTGGCATAAACAAAACCATTGGCTACGAGCAAAGTAATAAGAGGAAAATCTACAGAAGGGTTTGGCATATAATTAATAAATGATGTTCCAGTAAATTTTGTAATGCCATTGGACGTCAACCATAAATTATTACTGGCATCAACAAATAAATCGTTTATTAAATTAGAAGGTAGATTGGAGTTGGCAGTAGTATAAGTAGTCCAATTGGTACCATCAAATTTTGTAAGTCCTAATCCTCCGCAATAATACGTTATCCAGACATTATTGCTTTGGTCGGTTATTATTCGCCCGACTGCATTGGAAACGAGGCCCGAATTAGAAGTGGTATAGGTAATCCAATTGGTGCCGTCGAATCGATTTAATCCATATTGACCACCACAGCCACTAGACGCCGCAATCCAAACAATATCATTGTTATCAATGGCAATGCTTGAAATTTCATTGTTTGACAAACCTGAATTTACTTCATTGTAGTTGGTCCAGTTTTGAGAAAAACCAGTTGCTATTAAAAAACAAAATAGTGTTGATAGGAGTAGTTGTTTTTTCATTTTATTGGTGGATTAAAATTATCATTCAACACTTCAGTTTTATGAATTTTCATTTGAAGTAGGTATGTGTTTCAGGTGCAAACCTTTACAAATATAGCAAACCTTTTTATGAAACTTCGGTATAAATTAAAATGAGACTTATGCTGAGAACCAAAGTACGAAGAAATTATGATTTTTTTATCTACAAATAGTTCATTTCATTGTTAAGAACTATTTTTTCAAGTCAAAAAATAATTTTTTTTAATGTCTAAATTTGTGGATTGATAGTACATGGCTAAAATGAGAAGTGACATTTTCTTTTCTTTTATGCTCATGTCAGAACAACCATAGTACCATTCGCTGCGACGGATTTCTAGAAAAATAAATAGGAACTTTAAATGAAAAAGAATTCTTCTATGATAACACTTATTTTAGCACTTTTTGGATGTGCACTAATTATGGGTTCTGTTTTCTCACTATACAGATCGAGCACCACTGTCGAATCGAACAATAGTTTTGTTAATGATACTGAAATTGATATTGCCAACAAAAAGATTGATGTGTTGACCAATGAAATTCAGGAAACAAAAGAGCAACTGGTAGAAAATGAGCCAGGTCCGACAGACATCATTAAAGAAGGCAGCAATCAGTTTACCAATCAGAACATTCCGATTGTTGAAATTAAAGATTTGGATTTAGGCGAAGGAAATGAAGTGGTAGAGCCTACTAAAAAAGGGCAACGTGTGATGTACAACCATCAGATAAAAATTTCTATCATGAACGTCGGCAAGTATTCGCTTAAGGATGTGATTTTTTCGATTAAGGATATTTACAACGAAACGGTTGATAAAAAGAAGAAAAAAGCATCAAGTCAGTACAATTATATGGGACGAACTTTTGACAATGAAGATTTGGGAGCGTACAATAATATCGAAGTGAACACCTTAAATTTAAAAACCAAGAAGTTGATTTACGTCAGTAATTTACCGACTAGTTTTGGAGTAGGGGATTATTATTTTGACATTATTGTAGAATGGAATAACGGGTTTTACCAAATGCATGTCGATATTGAAGAGTTGAACGGAAAATTAAAATACCGTTACCAATTTTATGATGTTGATGGCAATCCGATTGACTTTAAGAAGATTCAGGAAAACATCAACGCATAGAAAAAAGTCAGATTATCTATCCAATAAAAAAATCCGCAAATTACAAAAGTAGTTTGCGGATTTTTGATAGTATACGTTTAGGATTATTTACTAGCTTTAATCCAATTATCGACTTTTTTCTCCAAAAGAGCCAAAGGCATTACACCTGACTCCAAAACAATTTGGTGAAATTTTTTGATGTCGAACTTATTTCCCAATTCCTTTTCGGCTTTTTTGCGAAGAGCTAAGATTTTTAATTGCCCGACTTTATACGACAATGCTTGTCCTGGAATTGCCATGTAACGTTCTATTTCGGCAATAATGCCCGCTTCACTTTCGGCTTCGTTTTCTAACGAATATTTGATGGCTTCTTCCCGTGTCCAACCTTTTGAGTGCAATCCAGTGTCGACAACCAAACGAATCGAACGGTGCATTTCGGCACCTAACATTCCGAAATATTGGTACGGATCGTTGTACAATCCCAGTTCTTTTCCGAGACTTTCGGTGTACAAAGCCCAACCTTCGCCATACGCGCCAAACCAATTGAATTTTCTAAAGTCGGGAAGGAGTTTGTTTTCTTGCTGTAACGATATTTGAAAATGGTGTCCCGGAATGGCTTCGTGTAAAAACAAATCTTCATCCGAATATAAATTGTAAGTCGCTACGTCAGGAATTGGCACATAAAAAACACCTGGACGTTTGCCGTCTGCAGTTCCTTGAACGTATTCTGCACTGGCTGTTTTTTCACGGAAATCTTCAGTTCTTCTTATTTCGAAAGGTGTTTTGGGTTGTAATGAAAATAGCTTGTCAACATTGGGTTTGATAACTGCATACATTTTATTAAAATTGGCAATGACTTCTTCTGGTTTTTTGAAAGGCATTAGCTCTTTTTTGTTTCTAACATGCTCAAAAAATTCATTCAACGTTCCGCTAAAACCAACTTGGGTTTTTACTTTTTCCATTTCGGTTTTGATGCGAGCTACTTCTTTTAAGCCCAATTCGTGAATTTCTTCTGGTGACATGTTGGTCGTTGTCCATTGTTTTACACACACTTTGTATAAATTTTCACCAGATGGTAAACTTCCAATGCCACTAGTTGTTCTTGAGGCAGCCAAATAGTCTGATTTTAGAAAAGCCGACATTTTTTGAAACTGTGGGATTAATTTGTCGTTGATGGTAGTTGTATATTGTTTTGTGATAGCATCTTTTTGTGCAGCTGTAAAAGAATCAGGCATTTTTTTAATCGCAGAATAGAATAAATTATCTTCGATAGTTGGCGTTACCATATCGTCAAATTGCGGAATCATTTTTAGTGTTAAGGCTTTGGGTAAAATGACACCTTTGTCGATTCCTTTTTTCATGTATACGATGGCCGAATCGATCCAAACCGCATACAATTCCATTCTTTTATTGAAATTTTTATAGTCTTTCTCTGTTTTGAAAGGTTGTACACTTTCGGCACTGGCATAAAGCCCCATGTTTAAATGTGTTCCCCAAAATTGATTAATTGGTGTTAAATTGGCGTTTTGTTGCAACAATTCTTTGCCGACTTCTACTTCCCATTTGATGATGTCGTAGCTGTTTTTTTCTTCGTCGGAAAGTTTTTCGAAATCAACACCAGCTAATTCTTGTTCGTATTTATCAAAGAATTTAGCTTGTTTTTTCCGAAACGAATCGGTCATTTCAAATTGCAATTGGTCGTTGTATTCGTTTTGTCCATTTGCTGTTGCATCTTGCGGATTTAGTGCATTTTTTTCGTCGAAATAATTGTCGGTTAACTTTTTGAAATCGACAGTTTCTGTTTTTTCATCCGGTTTGCAATTTACGAACAACAATGATAAAAAAAGCATTACGGCAATGGGTTTGATTTTTTTCATAAATGTGGTTTGGTTGGTTAGTTTTTGTAGTTAAGCGTTGAGCGCTTCTACTACAATATCTTTATCGTTGAGCATGTCTTTTAGCATGTTCTCGATGCCGTTTTTTAATGTAAAAGTAGACGAAGGACAACCATTACAAGAACCTTGTAATATCACTTTCACGCGTTTTTCTTTCTCATCAAATGAATCGAAAAGTATGTTACCACCATCGGCAGCTACAGCGGGTTTTACATATTCTTCTAGAATATTGATGATTTGTTGCGATGTGGTATCGAGATTGTCAAAATTTTTGATTTGCTGTTTTTCTTGTTTAGCATCTTGAACGACTAGTGTTTCGTCGATTACGGTGCCACCATTTTCAATGTATTGTTTGATGAAGGTGCGAATTTCGAGCGTGATTTCTTCCCATTTAGCCACGTCATATTTGGTAACAGAAATATAATTTTCGTCGATAAAAACCTCTTTTACATACGGAAATTGAAACAATTCTTTAGCTAAAGGTGACGCCAATGTTTCGTCAATGTTTTTGAATTCGACAGCTGTTTTGGTGAGCAAACGAGTCACTACAAATTTTAATGTTGCTGGATTTGGAGTCGTTTCGCCATACACAGAAATAGCTGATTTTGCTGTTTTAACAGCGTCTTCAAGGATGATTTTCCCTCCTGTTTTTACATAGGTTTCTATTTGTTCAGCAACGGCTTCTTTCACATCATCCCAGTCTACAATGCTGAAACGTTCAATGGCTATAAAATTTCCAGATATGTAAACTGTTTTTACAAAAGGCAAGTAAAATAATTGTTGTGCAAGTGGTGAATTTTTAGCTTCGTCAATGTTTTTGAATTCAAAACTTTCGTTTTGTGTGATAAAATCTGGGAATTCAAATTTTAAGATTGTAGGGTTTTGTGTTTCTTTTATGTTGATTTTCATGTTTATTGAAGTAAGTTTCTACAAATTTAACAAAGTTATTTTATGGGAATGTTTATATTTGGTGTTTTAAACAATTAATTAACATTTAAGGCGTTATTTTAATAGGGGTACCGACTTAATATTGGGATAAATTATGAAAAAACTACTACTTTTATTTGGCATCATTTTGTTCAATCAAGCAAATGCGCAGCTTATAATTGATAACACAACTGTAACGCCAGCTCAATTGGTTCAAAACACATTGTTGGGCAGTGGAATTACAGTTTCTAACATAACTTTTAATGGCTCGGCGCCAGACGCGACTGTTATTCGAGATCAGGTAGGACTTTTCCAAAATGGAAGTTCCACTAACATTGGTTTTGATAGTGGTGTTATACTTGCTACGGGAAAAGCACAATTGGCTATTGGGCCAAATACTGGTAATAATACGAATGTGACCGCAAATCCTATTCAAGGTGATGCAGATTTAGCTTTGCTAGCTTCTAGCACAATTAGAAATAAAGCTGTCTTAGAGTTTGATTTCATTCCGCAAGGGCAAAATCTTAGTTTTGATTTTGTTTTTGCATCGGAAGAATATCCAACCTATGCGAACTCGACTTTTAATGATGTTTTTGGATTTTTCTTGAGCGGACCGGGTTTGTCAGGACCTTACTCGGGAGGCGCTGTAAATATTGCGTTAATACCGGGTTCTGGTGGAACTGCAATTACTATCAATAATTTAAATAACGGAACGACCAATAATGGACCGTGTGAATATTGTGCTTTTTATATCAATAATACAGGTTCTGGACAAAATCCTCATACGGGTCCGTCAACCATTCAATATAACGGATTTACTGTTTCAATTGCCGCGTTAGCCAACGTACAGTGCGGAGAGACATATCATATTAAGTTAGCTATTGCCAATGTTGGAGATAACGCTTTGGATTCGGCTGTATTTTTAAAAGCCAATAGTTTTAATACCAATCCGTTAAGTTTGCCACCTGATTTTTTAGCTTCTGCAGGAAATGGAGTATGTCAGGGAGAAACTAAAACAATATGTTCAGGTTTAGGAAATAGTGTGGTACACAACTGGACATGGAATGGCGCTCCTTATGGAGGAAATGGAGAATGTATTACGGTAAGTCAACCAGGACTTTATTGTGTTACTGCCTATCCGTTCGGACCTGGATGTCCTGTTACCGATTGTATTACTGTGGAATATTTACCGCCACTCCCAGTAAATCCACCAAATGATTTGTATGAATGTCCGTTACCGTTAGTGACTTTTGATTTAACTCAAAACACACCTGTTGTTATGGGTAGTTTTGGTGGAACATTGATAGGTTATTTCCCTACTTATCAAGATGCGTTCGATCAAAGTAATATAATAAATAATCCGACAGTTTATCCTGGAACTGATGGAGAAGACATTTGGATATCCGTTGAAGATCCAGCTACTGGATGTTTTTCTATTCAGCCTTTTATTTTGCATATTCTATCACCTAATCCAGTGCCTAATCCAGTGCCTAATTTGGTTTTATGCGATGATATTTCAAATAATGGGATTGAAAATTTCAATCTTACGCCACAAACCGCAATTGCATTAGGTACAAATTTACCAGCTAATTATACGATAACATATCATTTATCTCAAGCAGATGCTAATTTAGGAATTGCTCCAATTAACCCAATAACAAGTGTTCCTAATTCGTTATCGAATCCGCAGACTATTTACATTAGAATGGTAGATAATATTTGTTCTTCAAATTATGGAACTACTTCTTTTCAATTGGTTGTAACGCCTAATGTAACGCCTGTTTTTAATCCGATAGCTCCAATTTGTTCAGGAGCCACTTTAAGTCCGTTACCAACAACTTCCACGAATGGAATTACTGGAACTTGGTCGCCAGCTTTGAACAATACTGCTACCACAACTTATACGTTTACACCAGATGTAACACAATGTGCCACTACAGCAACTACAAGTATTACTGTACTCCCACAACCTAATGCAACAGTTACAGGTGGTGCTAGTGTTATACAAAATTCAGGCCCTTTTACAGGTATTACATTTACAGGATCAAATGGAATTGCGCCATATACTTTTATGTATAACATAAATGGAGCAATTCCGAACCAAACGATTACAACTACAACAGGAAATAGCGTTTCACTTTCTTTACCTACGAGTACTTCAGGTATTTATAATGTTAATTTAGTTGGTGTTCAAGATAATAATACACCAGCATGTTCTCGTTTGGTAGCACAAACGGCAACGCTTGTGGTATTAGAAAGTCCAACTGCAACTGTAACTGGAAGTACAACAGTTTGTCAAAACGGCGCTTCTCCTAGTATTACTTTTACAGCTTCAAATGGAAATCAACCATATAGTTTTACATACAATATTAATGGAGTTGCTCCTAATATAACAACTCCTCCGTCTGTTGGAAATATTTTTGTTGTATCAGCACCTACTAATGTTGTTGGAACTTTTAATTATAATTTAGTTAGTGTTCAAGATGCTAATTCTACGCAACCACAATCTGGTACAGCTACGATAAATGTTATTTCTGCACCTACCATTAACACTCCAGCACCATATCAAGTTTGTGATGACAACAACGATGGGATATCCTGTTTTGATTTAACCACAATAACGCCACAAGTCACTAGTGATGCAACTTTATTAGTTACGTATCACGAAACAGCAACAAATGCTCAAACTGGGGCAAATCCATTATCTAGTCCGTATTGTAATATTAGTAATACCTTACTTCATATAAGAGTTATTCATCCAGCGGCACCGGCTTGTTATTCGACTACGACTTTACAATTAGTAATTAATCC
>JAZKGN010000004.1:0-4112 GCA_040385945.1 Bacteroidota bacterium | reverse complement strand
ATGATGATTGGTCGCGCTGCGATTGGTTATCCGTGGATTTTTAACGAAATCAAACATTACTTTAAAACAGGTGAACACTTGGCTGCTCCATCCATGATGGATAGAGTAGAAGCTGCAAGAAATCATTTGACTTGGTCGATGGATTGGAAAGGCGAACGCGTTGGTATTGTAGAAATGCGCCGTCATTACACCAATTATTTCAAAAACGTACATTCGTTTAAAGAATACAAACAGCGTTTGGTTACTACCGATGACGCGCAAGGTTTGTTCGCTATTTTAAATGAAATTGAAGACGTTTTTGCCGATTATCAGTTTGCTTAATCAAACAACTTTTTACTCACACGACCGCTAGCAATTAGCGTAGCAATACAACCTAAAGAAACAATGGTTGCGAGTACTATTGCTACATTTTCAAAAGTGAAAACCACAGGATATGCCAACGTATCGGTAATCATAACCAATTGAAATTGGTGTTGTAAAAAAACCGCCAATGCACCGATAGAAATGCCTATAATTCCGCCGATAGTGCAAATAGAAATCCCATAAAAAAGAAATATTCTGCGCAAGCTTTTGACTTCTGTTCCTAACGAAAATAAGGTTTTTAAGTTGTCTTTTTTGTCAATAATCACCATAAAAATCGCACCTGCAAAAGCGAATAAAATCATGATAATCACTAAGGTGAAAATCAAATACAACACAAAATTTTCGGTGTTCAGCATTTTGTACAAACTCGCATTGAGTTGTGCTCTGGTTTTGACTTCAACTTGGTTGCTGAAGACTTTTTCAATTTCGGAAATGATTTGATTTTCATCCGAATTAGGTGTGGTTTTTATTTCAATTCCAGTCACTTGATTCGGTTGAAATCCCATGACTTCCTGAGCCAATTCCAAATCAACAAAAACATACTTACTGTCGAGGTCTTCACTAATAGCGTAAATTCCAATCGGCACCAGATAGGCTTTGTTAAACGCTTGTTCTTCCGATTCAATTGCACCTTTACCAGGTTTCGGGACAAAAACTTCAAGCGGATTGTTAACATCAAAAAGCCCCAAAGATAATTTTTGAGCAATGCCATAGCCAACAACGGCTTGACTCGTTTTTTGTTCCAACCAAACGCCGTTAAATAATTTTTTTGAAAGCGGATTCAATCGCGCAAATTGACTATCGACACCTTTTAAGTAAGTGACTTGTTGCTTTTGATCGAACGAAAACAACACTCTTTCTTCGATGATTTTGCTGTAAACAGCGACTCCGTTTATTTTTTTGAGTTGGGCTTCTTGTGAAGGTGAAATGTAAAATGATTTTCCTTTTAAAGTACTCACTTTTAAATCGGGATCGATATCGTTGGAAAAGGTAAGACTAAATTCACGCAGTCCGCTAAACACAGATAAAACCACAAACAACGACAGCGAACCAATTACAATTCCGCTCAAGGCAATTCGAGAAATTATAGTAATAGCGTTGTTTTTACTTTTACTAAAAATGTATCGTTTCGCTATGTACAGCGGAAAATTCACTTATGATTTTTTGCGTTTTTCTAAAAGGTCGCGGTTTTCGATAGGATTTTCTTTTTTGGAAAGTGCAGAATCGATTTTCTCAATATAATCGAGCGAGTCGTCAATGTAAAAGGAAAGGTTAGGAACTTTTCGCAATTGTAGTTTTACACGTTGGGATAAATCGTGTTTGATTAACGGCATATTCGACTTAACTGCTTCGAGTAAAGCTGTTGCCTTGTCTTGAGGGAAAACACTCAAATACACTTTTGCAACAGACAAATCGGTCGTCACTACTACTTTAGATACAGAGATAACCAAGTTGGTAACGCCGTTTTTACGCACTTCTCCTTGAAGAATATCTACTAAATCTTTTTGTAAAACTCCGCCTATTTTTTTCTGTCTGTTCGTTTCCATGGGGCAAAAGTACAATTTTTTTTGAGTACCTGAGTGACTGAGTAGCTGAGATACTGAGTTTTTAGGTAAATTTTAGTTTCGAAGCGATTCAAATGAATACTACAAAATCTGTATATTTGGCTTTTAATTAGCTTAGGCACTCAGCATCTCAGTCACTCAGCAACTTTTATATGAGAAAAATTGAACACATCGGAATCGCAGTAAAAAGTCTAGACGTATCGAATTTGCTTTTCGAAAAACTATTCGGAGCTCCGCCGTACAAACAAGAAGAAGTCGCCAGCGAAGGAGTAAAGACGTCTTTTTTTATGAACGGTCCTAATAAAATAGAATTGTTAGAAGCTACAAATCCGGAAAGTCCGATTGCAAAATTCATAGAAAAAAAAGGAGAAGGCATTCACCATATTGCTTTTGATGTAGAAGATATCGTTTCAGAAATCGCTCGACTCAAAGCAGAAGGGTTTATTTTGTTGAATGAAATTCCGAAAAAAGGCGCCGATAACAAACTAATTGCGTTCCTGCATCCTAAAGGAACAAATGGCGTTTTAATTGAACTTTGTCAAGAAAACCATCAAAAATAGTTGCATCAAAAAAAAAAAAGTGGTACTATTGCAACCTCAAAAAGGGTCCTATAGCTCATTCGGTTAGAGCAACTGACTCATAATCAGTAGGTGCTTGGTTCGATTCCAAGTGGGACCACAAAAAAAGACTTCAACATGTATTTTGAAGTCTTTTTTTTTGAAAATAATTTTAAAATTATTTCGTTTTAGTAAAAACTAAATTGTGATTTTTAACGTAACTAAAGTGTTATTTTTCCGTTAAAGTGTCGATTTTTATCGATAAAGTTATGAAACATCGATTTTTTTTTTACTTTTACATCTTTATGAACATTGTCCCAATGAGATTATTATTGCTTTTTGCATGTTTATTGGTTTGTAATATTAGTTCTGCTGCCCCAGACGATCCGCCACCTCCAGCGCCACCTAATCCTCCAGGGTTGCCTGTTGATAGTGGCATATTCCTATTTATATTGTTCTCAATCGTATTCGCATTTTATAAAATAAACAGCTATAAAAAAAAAACGCTTTCATAAAAAGCGCTTTTTTTCTATCTATTTCACCCCTTGCAATTTGCTGACATACTTTCCGATGACATCAAATTCGAGGTTTATTTTAGTGCCCACTTCAAAGTTTTTAAAATTGGTATGCTCATGAGTATACGGAATTATAGCCACACTAAAAGAAGTGTCTTTTGAATTGACCACTGTCAAACTCACTCCGTTTACCGTTATTGATCCTTTTTCAATAGTAATATTTTTTTGAGCACCATCGTATTCAAAAGTATACAGCCAACTTCCATTGGTTTCAGTAACTGAGATGCATCTGCCAATTTGATCCACATGTCCCTGAACGATGTGTCCGTCCAGTCGGTCGCCCAATTTCATCGCGCGTTCTAAATTCACTTCGTCATTAATCTTCCAATCACCCACATTTGTTTTTAAAATGGTTTCTTGTATTGCAGTAACAGTATACGTATCGTTTTCAATGGCAACAACAGTTAAACACACGCCATTGTGAGCTACACTTTGGTCGATTTTTAACTCGTGCGTAATAGAGGAGCTTATAGTAATGTGAACGTTCTCGTCTTCTTTTCGAATAGCTGTAATTATTCCGAGGGTTTCTATGATTCCGGTAAACATTTGTGGTTTTATTTTACTAAATTTGCACCACAAAATTAGCAATAAATAACGGAGCGACTTATGAAAAATGCAGAAAATATCATCGTTGGAATTTCAATTGGAGATTTGAACGGTATTGGAAGTGAGGTCATTTTGAAAACATTTGACGACGCTCGAATGATAGAAATGTGTACTCCTGTCATTTTTGCCAATGTTAAAATTTTGTCTTTTATCAAAAGAAATCTCAACGTTGAAACCAATTTACACGGTATTGATCATTTGAATCAATTGGTAAAAGGAAAAATCAACGTGTTGAATGTTTGGAAAGAAAGTGTCGATATTAATTTCGGACAAAACGATGAAAATATTGGGAAATACGCCATTAAATCGTTTGTTGCCGCTACAAAAGCCTTAAAAGAAGGTGATATAGATGTTTTGGTTACCGCTCCAATTAACAAATACAATATTCAATCGGACGAGTTTAAATTCCCAGGTCACACCGATTATCTCGACCAAGAGTTAGAAGG
>JAZKGN010000003.1:0-16429 GCA_040385945.1 Bacteroidota bacterium | reverse complement strand
CCACGACCTGCTGATTACAAATCAGCTGCTCTAGCCAACTGAGCTACGCTGGCGTATCATATAAAAAAAGCCCGTTATTTCTAACGGACTGCAAATGTAGTTATATTTTATTTTTTAATCAAAACATTTTTACTTTTTTTTTGATTAAATATGCGTTCTTACTTTTTCTTTTCTTTTTACTAATAATCTTTCTAAAGATTCGGCAGACATTTCAACTGCTTCTTCAAATGTTTTGCATTGTTTTTTTACTAAAAAATCATCTCCAGGAACGTGAATTTTTACCTCGACAATTTTATTTTCTTTTTCACTCGTCTTCTCTACCTTTAAAAAAACGTCAGAAGAAACTATTTTGTCATAATATTTTTCTAACTTATCCATTCTTAATTGAATAAAATCAACTAACTTTTTATCTACTGTGAAATTTACTGCATGAACATTTACCTTCATAATCTTTGTATTTATAGTTAAACAATGAGAATCATTTCTGACTTCTCGGATGTGCATTTCCATATACTTTTTTAAGCTCCGACAAACTACTGTGCGTATACACTTGTGTGGATGCTAAACTGGCGTGACCTAATAATTCTTTCACCGAATTCAAATCGGCACCATTATTTAACATGTGTGTAGCAAAGGTATGACGCAATATGTGTGGACTCTTTTTTACTTTCTCGGAGACATTACTAAAGTAATAATTTATTAATCGATACACAAACGAATCGTTAAATTTAACTCCTTTTAACATCAAAAAAAAATAGTCGCCATCCTTAATGTGCTCTATAGCTGTTCTTTCGGTTAAATAATTTGTGATCTGTTTGGCAATTATTGGCAAAATAGGAAGGATGCGCTCTTTGTTTCTCTTTCCTAAAACTTTTATTGTATTTGCCGATAAATCAACATTTTGCATTTTCAAATGAATCAATTCGGTTCTTCGAATACCCGTCGTGTAAAACAAGTCGATGACCAGTTTATCGCGAATTCCTTCAAATCCGTCCGGATAATGAATATGATTCAATACCGCATTGAGTTCTTTTTCAGAAAAAGGGATTTGGATTTTCTTGGGCGTTTTTAATGATTTGTGTTTTAAAAGCGGACTCGATGCTATTTGTTTGGTTTTAAGTAAAAACTTATAAAACGATTTTAGTGAGCTTATTTTTCTATTGACAGAACTATTAGAAATTCCGTTCTCCACCAAAGCCACAATCCAACTTCGAATCATACTGTAGTTTACCTCTTCAAGACTTTCCTGATCAAAATTGGTTTTCAGAAATTCCTGAAAAAAAAGCAAATCATTTACATAAGCCGTAACAGTATGCAATGAATACTTTTTTTCGTGTTGTAGGTACTCCTGAAAAGCTTTGAGGTTACTCATTGATAGAATTGGGATTTACTAAAAAGTCCATAAAAAAACCGTTACTAACAAAGTTATAAAACTTTAGGTAGTAACGGTTGTATTTTTATAGAAAATAAGTTCTAACTCTCCAAGTTATCGCGCATATTTTGAATATAAGCAGCTTTTTGAATTTGAGCTCTTCTAACCACTGAAGGTTTAATAAACGCTTGACGCGATCTTAATTGTCTTACAGTTCCGGTTTTATCGAATTTTCGTTTGTAGCGCTTTAAAGCTCTATCAATGTTTTCTCCGTCTTTAATTGGTATAATCAACATAATTTAGGCACCTCCTCTCATTTAGGCTGCAAAAATAGTAATTATTTTGAATTATAAATTATAAATTTTGAATTATTTTTTTGGCGTGCCGGTGGTTATACCGTTTATCATGATTAGAAAACCATCTTAACCACCGTCTGGCTTTCGACTGCACACGGTGCTTGCCTCTATCCCTCACGCGAACACAACTTAATTAAAGAAGTATTCTAGTATCTCTGTATGGCTTCCATTGGGCTCATTAGTTACATTTGTTTTTTTATTGTAAAATCCATTTGGCATAACCAGAAAGGCACTTCCTGAAAATTCTTGTGATGTAAGGTTTTTAGAATAGGTTCCCTGCGATAGCCCAAAAGCATAACCATTAGCAAATATCGTAGCGCATGGAAGACACATAACCTGCTTGCCGCACGACAATTCCATTAAATATCTACTGGTATTTATAACATTCGAATGGGCAAATGTCACGACTGTTCCATCCGGTCTTTGCATAGCATCCAAATTCTCGTTAACATAAGTATAGTGATAAATGTTTACCGCCACACCATCCATATCAGGATCTGAACCCGCACTGATAACATTCCCATCATTATCCAGATGCAATATCTTTCTATAGCCTGCCACCGCATTCGGATCATTATAAGGCAAATTCATGTTTTCACAATACACCACATTATTAGGCAAGTGTATGTATCTTTCATAAAGAGTGCCGCCAGGTGGGTTTGTAGAAATGCCAGTACAACCTATTAAATCTCCATCGGAATTATAATAGTAATAAATCATCATGTCACCACGGTCAAAATGATCAAGGCGGTTATTGGAATAAAAATAACGTTGTGTTGTGACCGATGTTCCCGACTGCACCCCATTAAGGTAAATGGTTTTAGTTTCTGTGTAGAATTTCCCATTTTGCAGATTGCCGATAGTCTCACTGAAGTAATGGGGCAATGCCGGATCGGTAGGAATGGTTTCGGATGTATATTTATATCCAATTACATTTTGATTGGTATTTTCAACACTATCGGTTTCACACGATACCATAAAAAGCAGAAGACTGCCTAAAAGCATTATTTTTTTCATAAGAATATCGCGATTTAATTAAAAAAGAATTCCGTTTCCATCGTATGACTCCCATCAAACGTTGTTTTTTTATTATAAAAACCATCAGGCATTAACAGATAGGTACCTGTAGAAAAATCTTGCGAATTAACATTTTTAGAATACCTCAATTCCGAAATTGTCTGAATATATCCGCCTGCAAAATCAGCCGCAGAAGTAAACAACAACACCTGCTTGCCACAAGATAATTCCTGCAAATATGAATATGTATCAATTACAGCGGAATAACTTAAGTTTACCACAGTGCCATCAGGTTTTTGCATGGAAGTCAGATTGCCCGAACTATAAGTATAGGTGTGAATGTTTTGCCCTACTCCATTTAAACCTGTATCAGTGCTAGCAGCAATTATATTGCCATCACTATTTAGCTGAAGTATAAATCTCATAGAAACTATTGCCGCTGGGTCGTTGTAAGGAACATCTATCCTTTCGCAATAAATGGTATTATTTGATTGATGAACATAGCGTTCATAAACATACGCGCCACCAAAAAAAAGACCTGTTGCTCCCACTAAGTTGTTATTTGTGTCATAATAATAATAAACGGTCAAATCATCAGTAAAAACTCTTTGATCTAATCGGTTATTGGAATAAAAAAAGTGCTGTTCTGTAGTTGGTGTACCTTGACTAACTCCATTAACAAATTCTTCTGTAGTTTCTGAAAATAACTTTCCATTGGATAAGTTACCGATGACAATTCTACTATAATCAGGCAACGCCGGATCTGGATAATCGGTAGTAGAGGTGTACTTATATCCCGTAATAACCGCATTGGTGTTTTCAATACTATCGCTTTCACAAGAAACCATAAAAAGCAAAAGACTGCTTAATAACATTACTTTTTTCATGAGGGTTTAATTTTGGTTGTTATTTGGATAACGGATTTATTTCCAAAATAGTGTACAAAAAAAAAGCTCCCTTATGGGAGCTCTTATATTGATTCTTGTGATTTAATGTTTCACCGCTGGCTGATAGTTTTGTTTATCAATAATCATTTTTGATAAAATCTCCCGAAGGATTTCAGAAGTACCGCCACCAATCGGACCTAAACGGCTGTCACGTAACAAACGTGCCAACGGATATTCTTCCATATAACCATAACCACCTAACATTTGAAGGCAATCGTAAATGGCTTCGTCTGCTACTTTTGTCGATTTCAATTTGGCCATTGTCGCTTCCTTCACCACATATTCGCCTTGGTTCAATCGTGCAACAGCAGCATAATTGAACACTTTGCAATGTTCTACTTCCGTGGCATGATTTACCATTGTATGTCTTAAAGCTTGGAACTTATTAATAGTAGAACCAAATGCTTCGCGTTGTGACATGTATTCAATGGTGTATTCTATAGCATACTCTGCTCTTGCATGTGCATTAATTGCCATAATCAGACGCTCTAAAGCAAAATGCTGCATGATGTATGGAAATCCTTTTTCTTCCTCCCCCATTAAATTAGCTACAGGAATTTCTACATTGTCAAACGAAATTTCAGCGGTATCAGAAGCTCTCCATCCCAATTTATCCAATTTAGTTATAGCAATACCTTTTAAATTGGTATCCATCAGGAACATACTTATTCCTTTGTTTCCTTTATCAGGGCTAGTTTTTGCGGCAACCACATAATAATCGGCATACACACCGTTGGTTATAAATGTTTTAGAACCATTGATGATGTAACTATCGCCTTTCTTAATAGCGGTTGTACGCATACCAGCAACATCACTTCCTCCAAAAGGTTCAGTTATGCATAACGCTCCGATTTTTTCGCCTAAAATACTAGTTGCTAGATAATCTTGTTTGATTCTTTCATCTCCTTCAGCATTCAAATGGGTCATTGCCAAATAAGCGTGTGCCCACATAGCGGCAGCAAAACCAGATGATTTTATTTTTTGTAATTCTTCAAGAAATATAACAGTATAGAACAAATCTAGATTTAATCCGCCATAAGCTTCCGGGTAAGCCATTCCAAAAAAGCCCATATCACCAAATTTTTTCCAGATGAATCGTTCAATCGTTCCGGTTTTTTCCCATTTTTCAATGTGAGGCACCACTTCGGCATGCAAGAAATCACGGAAACTTTTTCTGAATAATTCGTGCTCTTCTGTAAAATATATTGAATTCATATAACTAGCGTTACTTTAAATTTTAGAACTCCAAATATAAGGCAATTATTTCTATTCTTTCAAGAGGGAAGTCTTTAATGTTTGTTAAATCCTCCTTTTTAATATCACCGTGCATGCTTCTAAAAGTGACAATATTTTTAGAGATGGGATATCTAAAATACGGAAACACACCTAACTCTTTGATTGATGCATTGTTAATGTTGATTTTTTTAGGTTTTGGTGTTTCTAAAATACCAAAGCTAGTATGGAGCTTTTCGATTACTTCTGGTGAAAGCCCCCAAACATCCTCCATTTGTTTCATCGATACAAATTCGCCATAACTGGCTTTTTGCTTTAAAATTCTGTCAGAAATAGCGTCGCCAATGCCGTAAATTTTCATCAAATCTTCTTTTGTTGCTTGATTGATGTCTGTTTTGGTGACGCTTATTTTTTTCTCAGAAGTGATTTTAGAATAATCTATCCAAGTACTTTTAGGATAGGATTTTTTATTGGTTACCCAATCAGGGAATTTGAAATAAGGTGAAATCGTATTCAACAACGAATCGGAAACACCTGTTATGTGTTGGAATTCTGCTGGCGAATTCACATACTTATTTAACTTGCGGTACGCATGCAGTTTGTCAATTTCGGTTACACTCATTCCCAATTTATATCCTTTAAAATCAGTTATAAAATTAGGATTGAATGGATATATTTTTGGCGTGATGTCTTTTGGAAGATGGACTGTAGAATCAATTACTTTTTGAAGTGACAACCATTTTTCCTTTTTGTCATTTAGTTTTTCATCGGAAGAAAAATCAACAAAATAAAATAGCAGTTGTAAGCAAATTATGATGCTGAGCAAAACAACAATTCCCAATCGTTGTTCTTTCGTATATACAAAATACGATTTGAATTCTTTACTATTCATTGTGGCGGTATATAATTAATAATGGCGTGTATCGTACTTCAAATATAAAAAAATTGACTGTAAAAATCTAAATTTTGGGCGAATTCTGTTTCTTTTTTAAAAAAATGATATATTTGGTTTTTATTAATTAACCAAAACTAAAAATACTATGTCTATTTGGAAAAGAAAACCATTAGCCCAACTTTTAGCAGAAGCTGCCGATTCTGAAAAAGGATTAAAAAGAACATTAACAGCTTGGTCACTTATTGCTTTAGGAATTGGAGCTATTATTGGTGCAGGATTATTTGTTAGAACAGCAATGGCGGCGTCTCAAAATGCTGGTCCGTCTGTAACCATCGCCTTTGTTCTTGCAGCTGTAGGATGTGCATTAGCCGGATTGTGTTATGCAGAACTTTCCTCTTCTATTCCAATTTCGGGTAGTGCATATACGTATACTTATGCCACTATGGGCGAGTTTTTAGCGTGGATTATTGGTTGGGATTTGATATTAGAATATGCTGTTGGCGCAGCAACTGTAGGAATTGCATGGAGTGAATACCTCAATAATTTACTGGTCAATGTGCTGCATACGAGTCCGATACCGTACTCGCTTTCGCATTCGCCTTTTCAATCCAATTTAGAAACTGGAGAAACCGGAATTATCAACTTACCCGCTTTATTTATCGTTGGTATTATCAGTTTGTTATTGATAAAAGGAATTCAGGAATCGGCTTTTGTAAACGGAATTATCGTAATTGTAAAAGTTGCTATTGTAGTTTTAATCATCGTTTTGGGATGGCATTTTATCAATCCAGACAATCATACGCCTTATATTCCGCCAAGTTCTATTTTTACTGACCAACACGGAATTGATCACAATTTTGGAGGTTTCTGGGGAATAGTCGGTGCTGCAGGAACTGTGTTCTTTGCATTCATCGGATTTGATGCTGTGAGTACAGCGGCTCAGGAAACTAAAAACCCAAAACGCAACATGCCAATTGGAATTTTAGGTTCGTTAGCAATTTGTACATTGTTGTATATTCTTTTTGCACACGTGTTAACAGGTATGGCAACGGTGGAAGACTTTAGAGGTGAAGGTGGAGAAGCGTCTGTTGCTTTTGCTATCAACAAATACATGATTGGTTACAGCTGGTTGGCAAACTTTGTAACGGTAGCTATTTTAGCCGGGTTTTCATCTGTAATTTTAGTAATGTTACTTGGACAATCAAGAGTTTTTTACTCTATGGGTAAAGATGGTTTGTTACCAAAAGCGTTCAGTGATTTACATCCAAAATACCAAACACCTTACAAAGCTAACATCGCTATTTTGGTTATTGTTGGATTATTTGCCGCTTTTGTTCCTGGAGATATTGTGGGAGACATGACAAGTATTGGGACATTGTTTGCCTTTGTACTCGTTTGTGTTGCTGTAATTATACTTAGAAAAAAAGAGCCAAATATGGTACGACAATTCAAAACGCCATGGGTGCCTTTAGTTCCGATATTGGGAGTTATCGCCTGTTTGCTAATGATGGTCGGATTAGGATGGACCAACTGGTTGCGTTTGTTTGCTTGGATGGCACTTGGAGTAATTTTCTATTTTGTCTACAGCAAGAAAAACAGTAAATTAAATAATGGTAATTCAGAAGAATAAACTATTTCAATTATAATCAAAAAGGATTAAATAGCGAACTATTTAATCCTTTTTTTATTTCCAAAAAATCAATTACAAATCAAAAACAGAAGTTCGTTTGGCTCTCACCAAATCTTTTAATTTTATCCAAAAAGCTAAAGTAAGATAGGCGCCAAAACCAAGTCCGACCGTAACAAACGATATGTAAATAAAAAACAAACGCACGCTAGTCGCACGCATTCCCAATTTATCGGCCAAACGCGAAGACACATGAAAACCATGTTTCTCAAAGAAAAGTCGCATGTTGGTAATTGGATTCATAGTGTTTGTTTTGAATTTATTTCTCGGTTTGCTTTCGCACGAGTCAAAGGTAATTAATTTTTAATTAGTGCAATACCAATCGCACATTGCAAACATTTTTTTGCATTGCAATACTCATTTTTAAGTTGAAGCAAACTCTGAGTATCCAAAGCCGATTGTGATGCAACTCCGAAAGAATAAAACTTTTCTATAATCGAATTTTTCTCAGGAGCAATGGCGTTTATCAAGTCAATCAAATGCTCTGAAACATCTTTTCCTTGACTTTTGGCATAGGCAAATTGAATTGGAATAATAGTATTTATAAGTATCAAATCGATAAAAGATTTCGAAAGTGCTTTCTCTTTTCTTGCACTCGATTTGTCAAAATTATAATGTGTTTTCCAATAATCACTAACAGCAACATCAAAAATCTGATAGATTGCTGTAGGTGAATTTACTTCAATAAGTGTTGAAAACAAATTCCGCTGTAAATGATACAACATACCCAATTGCGCCAATCGAATGGTTGGAAAATTATCTGGACGGTGTTTAAAAAACTGTATCGAATCAAGTATTGGCTGTTGTAATTTGTATTTAACTGCAAGATAATCAAACCATGATTGCAGTTCTTTTGGATAAGTATCTTCAACAGCAATCGGAAACATATTGGCTTGACCGAAAAGTAACGCTTCTAAATAACTAACATCTAACGCTTCTTTTCTAATCACAGAAAACGGAATCGATTGTGCCATTTTCAAAAAGGCATCTCCATTGGTATTCAGCCCGAAATTCTTTGCTAACAAGCAAAACAAAACAGCTTCCCAATCGTTATCTGTTTCGTACAACAATTGTGAAATCGAAACTGCTTTTTTCTCCAAACGTTCAAAAAACAAACGTTCTTTCCAATTGGAAATTATAAACTCGTCAACAGTTGCCAATTGCTTTTCACAAAAAATCCATGATTTGGGTGTGAGTAATTCTTGGTATTTATGAATTTCTTCTTTGCTTACATAGCTTTTCAATTCTAAAACAGGAATTTCCGAATTGTCCTTTCTAAAAACGGGCGTATCATTTTCCCAAACCACATGCAAAATTACGTTGTTGTACTGATCGTCGTTTTGATGATGATGCAAATACCAATCGGAAGATTTGAGATGGATTTCGATATTTCCAGCCCATTTTTGATTGGCAATAGTCAGTTGTGCATTAAAAAAATCTGGCCCAGCTAATTGTAAATACTGACCCGAATGGATGATGGTAATACGTTCTCCTTTGGTCGTTTGCAAATTGGAGAAATCAAACTTCTTGTATTGCCACAGGTAGTGCAAAAAATCTTCTTTCATATAACTATTTTGTATGGCGTTTAAAATACTAAGGTACTAAAAATGGCAATATCACAATCAAAATTTTATATTTGTAGTAAGAAAATATCCTTATGAAAAATTGCCTTTTACTTATTGTGTTGCTCGCTTCTTTTTTGATGAATGGACAAACGTCCAATTATAAAATTAGTTATTTGAGAAGTTCCAACGGAAAACTAATTGAAAATCAAGATCCGATTTTGGTTTTTACCAATGAATTGGAAACGACAATCACCAATCAGAAGATATTGGATAAAAAAGCCGAGCTTCCTTTTGAAGTTACCATTATTGACAGAAAAAAGTCAAATCACATTATTACTTTAGGAAATTTACCTTCGGATAAAAAAGTGGCGACCATTGATTCTACTTCGTTAGCGAAACAGAATTTTGAATTCTCCAATGAAAAGAGAAGCATTTTAGGTTACACGTGTAAGAAAGCCAAAACAATCATCAACTCCAATGCTATCGAACTTTGGTATACTAACGATTTGCCCATAAAAGGTTCACCAACTGTTTTAGGGCAAAATTTAGGTTTGGTTTTGGAAATCAATCGCAATGGAAATTTTATAATTTCTGCTACCAAAATTGAAAAAATAAAATCAATTCCTTTCAAAAAAGAAGTTCCCGAAAAGTATGTCGATATGTTAACGTACCGCGATGTACTTTGGAAAAGTCGTTTTACTACGATTCCGATTTTTAAAGAACAAATCATTAATTTTTCAGGAGATTCTAAGTCCAATGACACGGTGTTTCGCTATGCCAACGGAACCATTGCTGTACGGAAAATCAAATTCCCAGAAATCAAATTGGGAAGTCAGATTTTTGTCGATTTGCAAGAACAATCCAACGGCGATGCTTATGATAGAACAGGTTCGGTATTTATTATTCCGACTCAAAAAACCACTTCCTTTTTAGATGGTTTGCAAAAAGATGTAAAAGCCTTACCAATTTACACCAACGGAAATGGCAAAGAATATCAAGGTGTTGTAGTTACCACTACTTACGATCCATTGATAGAATTGATGCGTTTTTTCACTCCGTTCGGAATCAAACAATACAACACCATTGAATTGAAGGATAAAAAATGGCACGAAGTGGTTCCGTACCGTCAGGATATTTCCGACATGCGTTCGCTATTGAGCAACCAAGAAGTTTGGATTGGCGTGAACATTGGCAATTATGACAAAGGCGGACACAAAGTAAGTTTGAATGTAACCATTCATCCCGAAGAAGAAGCTACTAAAAAACCAACAACTGTTGTATCATTGTTCAACACCAATAACGTAATGGAAATGGCTGGGCAAGAATACGGCACGATGTTCAATCATGAAAAAGGATTGGAAGTTTCTTTCACTTTAGAAAAAGACATGAAAAACGCACAACTTCGCTACATCACAACGGGTCATGGTGGTTGGGAAAATGGCGACGAATTTGTGCCAAAGAAAAATACGATTTTACTAAACGGAAGAGAAATTTTTGGATTGGCTCCGTGGCGACAAGATTGTGGTTCGTATCGTTTGTACAATCCAGCTTCGGGGAATTTTCCTAACGGATTATCGTCGTCGGATTATAGCAGAGCAAATTGGTGCCCGGGAATGGTAACCAATCCGTTTTATATTGATTTGGGTGATTTAAAAGCAGGAAGTTATACGTTGCAAATTAAAATTCCGCAAGGCGCTCCTGAAGGAAATAGCTTTAGTGCGTGGAATGTTTCGGGCGTTTTGATTGGAGAATAAAAAAAACCTACAATTCTCATTGTAGGTCTTTCTTCTTACTTGATAGAACCTATAATATCGTATTTAGTAATAATATGGTGTTTGCCATTTCCTAAATCGACCAAAACTGCTTGGTTTTCTTTGGTGAATAATTTGGAAACTTCTTCGATAGGTGTATTTCTTTGAACAATTGGATACGGTTTTCCCATGACATCCTTGATTGGTTTATCGGCTACATTTTTATCCGAAACATAACTTTGAAATAAATCGCTTTCGTCTACAGAACCTACAAATCCTGTAACATCAATTACCGGAATTTGAGAAATTTTAAACTTACGCATTCTTTCAATAGCGTGCGAAACCAATTCTTCTGTTCGAACTATAGCTAGAGGTTTATCGATATGATCTTTGATAACGTCTTCGGCTTTGGTGATTTCTTCATCAAGAAAACCACGTTCACGCATCCAATCGTCGTTGAACATTTTACCAACATAACGACTTCCTGAATCGTGGAATAAAACTACTACCACATCTTCTGGTTTGAAATGTTCTTTTAATTGCAACAATCCTTTGATGGCTGAACCTGCTGAGTTTCCAACAAAAATTCCTTCTTCAAGAGCAATTTTACGAGTGTAAACAGCTGCGTCTTTATCTGTTACTTTTGTAAATCCGTCAATCAAACTGAAATCGACATTTTTTGGAAGAATATCTTCTCCGATTCCTTCTGTGATGTATGAGTAGATTTCGTTTTCATCAAAGATTCCGGTTTCGTGGTATTTTTTAAACACCGAACCGTAGGTGTCAATTCCCCAGATTTTAATATTTGGATTTTTTTCTTTTAAATATTTGGCTACGCCAGAAATGGTGCCACCTGTTCCTACTCCAACTACAAAATGCGTAATTTTTCCGTCGGTTTGTTCCCAAATTTCCGGACCCGTTTGCTCGTAATGTGCAATGGCATTACTTGGATTGTCGTATTGATTTACGTACCACGAATTCGGAATTTCGGTTCCTAATCGTTTGGAAACAGAATAATACGAACGTGGATCGGTTGGTTCTACATCGGTTGGACAAACAATTACTTTAGCGCCAACGGCACGAAGAATGTCCATTTTTTCTTTGGATTGTTTATCGGTGATTACAAAAATACATTTGTATCCTTTCACGATAGCAGCAAGTGCTAAACCCATTCCGGTGTTTCCAGAGGTTCCTTCTATGATGGTTCCGCCTGGTTTTAAGCGTCCGTCTGCTTCGGCATCTTCGACCATTTTTACGGCCATTCTGTCTTTTACAGAATTCCCTGGATTGAAGGTTTCTACTTTGGCAAGTACCAATGCATCAACTTCGGCAGTGACTTTGTTTAGTTTTACTAATGGTGTATTACCGATAGTTTCTAATATATTTTTTGCGTATTTCATTCCTGTTTATATTTGTATTGAGTCATGCTTTCGCAAGCTCAAGTCATTCGTCTATTTTATTTCTGAAGCAAAGATATTGATAAAAAAATGGATTTCAAATGTGATTTTTGGATTACTTCGTCAGCTCGTTTCGCTAGCGTGAAGGATTGAAGTGGAAATCATTTTTGAGGAACGAAAAAATATTGGAACGGAAAGCCTGACCCGCAGGGACACGCTAAAAAAATTACTGAAAGAAATTCCACACCAATCCGAAGCGAACCATAAAATCACGGTAAGGATAATTGGGAGCCGAATAAAAGTCGTTACCTGTAAAACTCGAATTAAAGTGCTCGGCTTTTAAGAAGATACGGGCCTGGCGAATACGTGCGTTGATAAAGAAATCAATCATTGGAAAATCGCCAATTTTTTTGTCGTTTTGAACAAACGATTCGGCCAATAGTGGATTATAATCGTTGGTGTAATGCTTTGTGAAATAGTTGAATGTGATTCCGGTTTGGATGAACAAAGCTTTTTTGAAAAGTTTATCTGTGTAATAAAGTGAATTTCGGGTAACGAATTGTGGCAAGTTTAAAATGTCATTTTCCTGAGTTACGTTTTGGTAAAGAAAGGTGTTGTCTAACGCCCATTTTCGGAATTTGATTTCTTTGCTCACTTTAATAGCTACATAACTTATCGCTTTATCGTATTGTTTTGGCGAAACCAATTGCGTTACTCCAGTTGTATCGTCGTTACTAAAAAACAAATGGTCGTTGAGTGTTGTAAATTGTGCAGAAGCAGTTGCCCATTGGGTATTGGCTTCTACTTTTATGGTATTGATTTTTTCGTTTTTGAAATCGTTTTTCCAATTGTAATTTACATAACTGCTTTGATGAAAAACGTAGTTGATATTGGGTAATTTACTGATGTTTTGGTATTGGAACTTGAAGTCGTTTTTATCGTTTAGTTTGTAACGTAAAGTCGCATCAACGTTCGAAAAGGTTTGTTTGGTAATGGCTTTGGTGTATAAGAAAGTTCCTTTCCAGTTGTTTTTTTGATAATCGTATTGGCCACCAACGGAATTAATTCTTTCTGAAATCAAATTCGGCACAATTTGAGTATCTAAAATTAAAACTTTTTCGTAGCGATACGTGTAATTGAAATCTTCTATGAAAAACTGAAACTGACCTAAAGTTTTGTTTTCGTAGGTCGCACCAACTCTGTTGAACATTCTTTTGTGTTTGGTAATGTCGATGATATTACTTGTAACATAGGAAGTTCCAAAACGTTGGAATGGTGCGTTATCACCAATGGTTGTAGTAAGCGTTACCTGATTGAAATCGTATAACTTAGTTTCATAATTGAATTGGTGATTGATGTAGAGATTGTTTTCAGCATCTTTCGAATTGATTCTAAAATGATGATCTATAAAATATCTTTTCCCTTTAAAGAGCGACTTGGCATCATTGAAATATACTTGGAGTCGGGCGCGGTTTCTAAAAGCTGATTCTTCTCCTTCGAAATCTTCTATGGTTGTGATTCCTCCATTTTCTCCATTCAGAAAGTCTTGCCCTGTGTAATGCAAATTAATAAGATAGCGCTTGTTTTTAGTGAAATAGCTTGTTGTAAATCGGAAATTTCCCGTGCTTGACAGTTGGTTGATGTACTTTCCTAAAGAGCGTAATCCTTTGTAGCCAATGGAGAAATTAAATTGTTCGGACGTATTTACAGTTACAAAAGCATCGACACTTTGACCTTGTTCCATAACGGTTTTAAAATACAATTCGGTTAGTGGTGTCGCTACAGAATAGTAATTAATGTCATTCGTGTCGAGATAATTGAAATGTTTTCCTTTGAATCCGAATTCAGGATACGGATTAAATTGGTTTAGACCGAAATTTAAGGTAGTATAAGTTTGTCCTTCATTGGCAAAGGGAAGTAAACCAAAAATATCTTTGCGTAGATAGTTGTATTTGTAATCGCTTTTTATGGTAAGTGACGTGTCTACATAAGTAGTGTCACGTTGAAGAGTGTAGATTTTATACGACGTATAAGGGGCAATTTTTGCTTTTTCTTTGGCTATTTCCTCGTCGGTTTTTAATAAGCTTTTTCTAGTGTTTTCTTTACTTTTTTCTTGAGAGAAAAGTAACAAGGGTAAAACCAATAAAAAACATAAAATTACATTTATCTTCATCAATGCTATAATTTAGGCAAATATAGTATAAAAATAAAAAGCATCAGCTTAGACTGATGCTCTTAACAATGATTTGTGAACTATTTTTAGTTTTTAATAATCTTTTTAACTACCGATTTGTTGTCGGTAGTAAATTTTACAAAATACACACCTGATTGCAAATTGGAGATATTAATTGTGTTTGAATTTGGTGCTTCATTTAAAGTAAGAACTGTCTTTCCAATACTATCGGTAATCGAAATACTAGAAACTTCTATGTTGTTAGGATTAGAAAATTGCAATACATCGTTAGCTGGATTTGGATAAACAAATAAATTATTATCCGCTACAAAATCAGCATTATTAAGTGATAAACCTGTGGTTCCTGTAGCAATTAAAGTATAATCTTGTAAATCACCTTGAAGATTTGCTTTATGTGTAACCTCTATTGTATACGTTCCAGGAGTAGCATTAAATATTTCCACTCTTTCTATGTTGTCTACATTATTGTCTGCATTATTTGTTGCAGCATCTGTGGGAACATCTGGATTTAATTTCCATGGGTAATACGTGGTAGCATCCTTGGTGATTTTTAAATCTAAATTGTTAACTAATCTTGGCGTTCTGTTATCTTCAACACCATTTCCATTTGGAATTCCAGAAGGATCAGTCCATGCAATTGTTACATTTATATCTTGCGCTGAATTGATTGTAAAAGAAGTCGTATATGTACTTAAATTATTTAAGGTTCTTTCTTCAAAAATAGACGAAGTTCCTTTAGTTGATATAACCCTAGCCGCATTAAGACCATCAGCTAATCCCCATCCAAACTCATAATCAGGCCCAACATTTAAGCCTGCTTCCCTTGATGAATGACATATTAAACCTCTAACAGAAGCCGATTTCATATACGCAGTAGCATTTAAATTGTTATAATGTTTTTGCAAAAGCAAAATCAAACCTGTAATTGCTGGCGAAGCCATTGATGTTCCTGACAAAACTGCATAGGCTGTATTTGAACTTGATGTAGTAGAACTAACTTCTACGCCTTTTGCCGAAATATCTGGTTTTATCCTACCATCATCTGTTGGTCCATAATTACTAAAGCTACTCATAACAACCGATTCAGGTCCAGTGTAATTCGATACAGATTCGACGGCCGCTACTGTTAAAACATTTTTTGCAGTTGAAACACCTGCTAATAAATCATAACCACCATCAACAGCAACTTGGGTTATGGCTGTGTTATTCCTATCATTTCCAGCAGATTTAACCACTTGATAATAAGGAAATAGATTCATTAAATCGTCAACTTCAATAGATTGGGAGTTGTAATTACCAAAGTAAGGAATCTGTAATGTAGTTGCGATATTTCCATAGGAATGATTTGACACCAATCCGCCATTTGAGGCGAAAAAAAACATTTCCCCAACATCTCCTGTCCAATCATGTGTTATTGCGCTAGCTTGGTAAGCTAAGCCCTTTCTCAAATTACTAATTCCTTGAGCAATTATAGTTCCTGTAACGTGTGTGCCATGTGCAGATAAGGTTGAAGTCCCATCACCTAATGTGATACGTCCTGAAAACTCAACATGTGTATCTCTAACTTTTCCGCCATCCCAAACACCAGCAGTAACACCAGACCCTGTAACATTTAACCCTAAAGTTCCACTTGGATACATTGAATTAGCTCTTAACGTTGTAGCTGAAGTAAAATTATCTGTACCAAAAAAAATAGGATTACCATCAATTATCCTTTGCAAAGAAAACAAATCTACATTTGTATTTTTTGATGCAAAGTCATCAATTAATTTTTGCTGCTCTGCAGCATACTTGATGTATTTGTCTTTGATTACTTGAATAGATCTGGAATCAGAAGCTTCTTTAATTATCTTACGCTCATTTACATTTTGAGCATATAAACTAGAGGAAGCCAATATCAAAAAAAGAATCTTTTTCATAAATTAAATTATAATATATTATAAAACAGTCGGTAAATGTACAAAATAATTTAACAAAAAATGAGAGAAAATAAACAAACAATAATAATAGAATTT
>JAZKGN010000002.1:0-5082 GCA_040385945.1 Bacteroidota bacterium | reverse complement strand
TTAGAAAAGCAATAATTGAAATCCACACCGTAATGTGAATCAAGAAACATTTCATATAACTCACTGTCGAATTGATATGACGCACGGCATGCACAAAAGCATAAATTAAACCAATTGGGATTAATAAGAAAAACAGTAAAACGCCCATGTTTGGCGTTTTGGCATCGCCAGGAAAAAGTTCATAACATGCTGCTGCGATAAGAATGTAAATAATGTAAAATCCAATGGTGACGTTTTCTTTGGTAAATTTGTTGAGGTTCATAAAAAAAGATATTGTTTGTTGTGGATTCCCACATTCGTGAGAAAGACGTAGAATTAAATAGTTATTTCAATCTAACTTATGCGTCTTTTCCGCGTAGGCGGAAATCTATTCCTAAAATTCTAACAATCTAAAGCTGTATTTGTCTTTCAATTTGCTGCTCCAAAGATATAAAAGTTTCCGTTCGTGAGACGCCATCAATGGGTTGGATTTTTTTATTGAGCAGTTGCATTAAATGCTCGTTATCACGACAAATAATTTTGATGAGAATGCTCCAATTTCCTGTGGTGAAATGGCATTCGAGGACTTCTGGAATTTTTTTGAGTTCTTTTACAGCTTCCGAATTGTTGGCTGCTTTTTCGAGATACACACCAATAAATGCCATGGTTTTGTAACCCAACACTTTGTTGTTTACTATGAATTTGGATCCCGAAATGACGTTGGCATCTTCTAGTTTTTTTAAACGTTGGTGAATGGCAGCACCCGAAATTCCGATTTTGTTAGCAATTTGCAAGATGGGTTTTCGTGCATCTTCCATGAGGTCGCGAAGAATTTCTTTGTCAATACCGTCGATTTCTATTTGGAGTTGGTTGATTTTCATAAGTGAATAATTTAAAGCAAATGTAGAAAATTTGTTTTAAATTTAAAGTGAATTGCTTGAAAATGGAACGCGGATGAAACGGATTGTACGGATTTACGCGGATTTCACAAAAGACCATTACTGACTAGCCCTGATGCAAGGGAAAATCCTTTTAATGAATTGGCCTGAACAAAGTGAAGGCAATCAATTCTTTAAAAGATTGGAAAAGCAGCAGGAAAAAGGAAACCAAGAATGCCTAAGCCTTTCGCTTCTGATTGCCACGTTCCTCGCAAAGACAACTCAGCCACTCAGCCACTCAGTAACTCAGCCACTTAATTCGTAGTCGCCACTTTATCAGGATTATACCCAACATAAGGCATTTGGGTTTCTTTAAAAATCACGCCAAATTCTTCCAGTTCTTTAAGGATGGGAAGGTACACTTCTTTGCGAATTGGCAACTGCACGCCAGGTGTTTTGATGTTGCCGTTTAGGATGTGTAATGTAGCGATGGCAACTGGTAATCCGACGGTTTTTGCCATGGCTGTATAAGTTTGATCGTCTCCAATGCAAACCATTTTGGAATCGATTTGGTGTTGTTCGCCATGAAGTTCGTAGCCAAATTTATGGTACATGACAATCATATCTTTATCGTTGGGTTGTAACGACCAACTGTCGTTTAGGATGCGTTCTAAAATTTGTGCTGGAGACGCGTTTTTGAGTCCGATTATTTTTTTAGGATTGAACAAATCGAGTTCGATTAACTTGTCCCACATGATATCGTCTTGTTCAATATTTAGTGCCAAACGGGTTTTGATTTCGACCGAATCGGTTGGGTGAAAGGGTAAAAACGAATTGGTAAAATCGCGGAAACTCATTGTCTCGGAATTTTCCATAACGTACGAATCATCGGTCATCCCGAGTTGCACAAACATGTTCCAAGCTTTTGAAAATCCTACTCTGCGAATGGTGCCTCGGTATAAAGTCAGCACGTCGTCTAAACCATAAACGCTCCGGTATTTTAAAGAATCGCGGTTGGCGTAGCCTTCAAATTTTCCGTAACCTTCAACAAGTAAGAATTCGGTTCTTCGAAATAATTTGTGGTACGGAATGTATTTGTATTTGCCTTCTTGTATGAATTTTGCAGCGCCACCTTGTCCAGCCAAAACTACGTTTCTCGGCGCCCAAGTGAATTTGTAATTCCACAAGTTGGTATCTGATTCGGGTGCAACTAATCCGCCACAAAACGATTCAAACAATATCATTTTTCCGCCTTTTTCACGAATCTCATCAATGATTTTCATCGCACTCATGTGATCTATTCCTGGATCGAGTCCGATTTCATTCATGAAAACCAAATTGTTTTCTTTCGCTGCAGCATCCAAACTTTGCATCGCATCCGAAACATATGAAGCGGTAACCATGTGTTTTTTATAAGTGATGCAATCTTTGGCCACTTCGATGTGCATGTGAGCAGGCAGCATCGAAATCACAATATCTGCTTTTTGAATTTGCGTATGACGTTGCGATTCGTTGTTTATGTCGAATTGAATGGCGGTTGCGTTGGGATGATTATTGGTTTTTTTCTGCGCCAATGCTACATCCAAATCGCCTATTGTAAGGTGCAACTTTTCGGTAGCCGACTTTGTAAGTAAGTATTGTATTAAGGAAGACGCAGAACGACCAGCGCCAATTATAAGAATGTGTCTCATGATTTTTTGAATTACTTCGTCAGTTCGGCTTATGGCCTCGTGTGATTGCAAAGCTAAAGAAATTTTTAAAACGGACGGAATTATTCCAATCCTTCCAATTCTTCTAAATCTTTTTGAGCTTCTTTTTTTGTTTCGATTTTTTCTTTTTCAAATTGAGTATCAACGGCGACTTCATCTTTGATTAAAAGGGTTTTCCCTAGTACAAAAACCACACAGAATAAAGAAACTAGTAGCAACCATTTAGGCAGTTTTTTTTGTAAAGTATCCGATTTCCAGAAAGCTAAAAAAGCAAAAACAAGTGCGAGACCAATAGGTAAAAAGGCTAATGTTCCTAATGGTAAAACCGAAAATAATATTCCGAGACTTGTAAATACAATGGCTAAAATCAGAAGTAATTTTCTCATAACTTTATAATTAATTGCCAGAAGCTGACGATAAGGTGAGTTGTCCGGTGCCAACAGGAATGCTGAATTTCATTAATGCTGGAATTTTTTTTGCATCAGCGGTAAGCCAAATAAGGTTTTTATCTTTTCCTTTTAAGGCATCAGTTTTGGCGCCAATAGATAATTTATAGCAGTTTTTTTGTCCCAAATTACCAGCAGAAATGGTTTCTGTTCCCAGTAATTTTACCGTAACTGGAATTTGTTTTTCATCAAAAACGATAGTAAACGATTGCATTTGACCTGTTTTCATTTTAGACAAATCGATGGCTCTTAATTTGTACATGATAGACACTACATCTTGTGTGGCGCCACCAATGGTAAAGGTTTTTGTGGTTTCGGGTTTGTTTCTTTTTTTAACAGTACTCGTTACCAAATTGCCTTTGAAAATGTATTTTTCTTTTTTGGTATACCCACCTTCGTCGATACTTCGCTTATATAAACTAGGTTTTAATGTGATAGGATCAACATACGATTCGTAAATGTCTCTGATTTTAAAAAATTTATCCCATTTGGCATACGTAGATAATTCGCAATTCAGATGTAAAAAAGTCTTTTTTGAAGTAGTTACTGTTTCGGTAGAAAGCGTTACTTGAGCCAATTGTGTCATCAATCCACTCATGTTATAAGAGCCAACATAGACTAATTTTTCGCCAGCCGGAATAACGTTGTTGCTATCGGTTGCAAACGAACAGAAAATTAAAATCGAGCTAATAAAAAATACTACTTTCTTCATGCCAAAAAATTAAGTTGCAAATATAAATTTTTAAAATTGTTAAAACTCAAAATAAACCGTTAAAAACCTTTCGATTTCAGTGTATAACAGATAAATTTGTTTTTTATTTTAATAGAATATAAAATGGATAGAAAAATAATTGCTACAGCAGGTTTTTTCGGAATGACAGCTATTATTTTAGGTGCTTTTGGCGCACATGCTTTGAAAAAAGTATTGACTTTAGATCAGTTAGCTACGTTTGAAACTGGCATAAAATACCAAATGTACCACGCTTTGTTTTTGCTTTTTTTAGGCATAAACCAACAACTAACAGCGAAGACAAAGAAGACGATATTACTACTAACGACTTTAGGAATTATATTTTTTTCGGGTTCTATTTATTTATTGTCTACGATGTCGATTTCATCAATTGATTTCAAAGTAATTGGTTTTGTGACGCCAATTGGTGGAGCATTACTCGTGGCAGCTTGGAGCCTATTGGCATTTCAATTTATAAAGAAAAAAGATAAAAGTTAAGTAATTCCATCGTATCTAAAATTTAATTTTTAACTTTGCGTTCTTAATTTATTAACAGTACTATAATATATTTTTATGGATAACCTCGATCAAATTGCGAAATCGATTTCGTTAGAAAAATATGGAATACTTGATACAAAAGAAATAGTATACAATCCAAGTTTTGAGACTTTATATAGGGAAGAATTAGATTCGAGTTTAGTTGGCTTCGAAAAAGGGCAATTAACCGAACTTGGTGCCGTAAATGTAATGACGGGAGAGTTTACAGGTAGGTCTCCAAAAGATAAATACATAGTGAAAGATGCGGTTACCGAAAACACCATCTGGTGGAATTCGGAAAAAGCAGTTAACGACAACAAGCCGATTTCACAAACTACGTGGAATGCCTTAAAAGAAACTACGGTTAACCAACTTTCAGGAAAAAGAGTATTTGTTGTAGATGCCTTTTGTGGTGCGAATGAAAATACGCGATTGAAAGTTCGTTTCATCATGGAAGTAGCTTGGCAAGCACATTTTGTAAAAAATATGTTTATCCGTCCAACAGAAGCAGAATTAGAGAATTTTGGCGAACCTGATTTTATCGTAATGAACGGTTCTAAAACAAGTTTCAAAGATTTTGCAAATCACGGATTGAATTCGGAAGTGTATGTAGCGTTTAATTTAACCGAGAAGATACAAATTATTGGTGGAACTTGGTATGGTGGTGAAATGAAGAAAGGCTTGTTTGCCATGATGAATTACTATTTGCCACTTCAAGGAATTGCTTCGATGCACTGTTCTGCAAATAAAGGAAAAGACGGCGATGTTGCTGTTTTCTTCGGATTGTCAGGAACAGGAAAAAC
>JAZKGN010000001.1:0-16509 GCA_040385945.1 Bacteroidota bacterium | reverse complement strand
ACCACTTCATAATCGGTAAACGTTTGATTGAGAATACTTTTAAGTGTATTTTCAACATAGTTTTGTTTGTTGTAAAGCGGAATAATTATCGTAAAATAAGGCATTTTTAGTCTGTTAGAATAAAATCAAAAAGCGAGTTCCAATCGTTCCATTGTTCCTTCGATTCAAAGGTATAAGTATTTCCTTGATATTGAATGGTTCCCGAAACAAATTCGGTCATCAATTGCGCCAATTCGGTTTGATTTGTGGTGTCGAAAAAAGAGACTTTGTCGTAATTTCCAATCGATTCTTTGGCATAAGGCAAGTTCGCTAATAGTATAGGTTTATCAAATCCTTTTGCTTCCGAAATTGGCAAACCCCACGTTTCTATTTTAGAAGGAAAAAGCAAACAATCCATTTTTTTATAATAGCCAAAAACTTCCGAACGACTTATTTTTCCTATATAATTAAGTTGTTTTAAAGGATATTTTTGAACAATGTGTTTCGAATAGTTGTTGTCGTTTTTTGAAAGTGTAAGATGGACTTTTATTTTACTTTTAATCGAGTCGGGAAGCAGTTGTACAGCTTCGGCTATCAACTCAAAATTTTTAAAACTACGCGGAAAACTTGGATAAAAAAAGTGAATAAAAGCTGGATATAAATGTACATCAACACTATCGTTCACATCAATATGTTCTGGCGTTGCAACATATACATTTTCAATGTGAAACATTTTCTTGAATTCGTCTTTAATCCAATGTTGTTGTACAAAAACAGCGGTATTTTTTGTGATGTTTTTTTGAAACAAGTATTTATAAAATACATGAAAAATGCCCACTTTTGGTTCCCAAAGCCAATCGTTTATAGTCGGTTTGTAAAAAGCATTCGGATTATGGCAATACACAAATTGTTTTTTTGACCTCACGTTTGGTGTTACATCATGCAACGAAAACCAAACATCAGGTTGCAATTGTTTGGATAGTTTTTTGAAATAAAAATA
Source organism: Bacteroidota bacterium (assembly GCA_040385945.1). Lineage (GTDB taxonomy): Bacteria > Bacteroidota > Bacteroidia > Flavobacteriales > Flavobacteriaceae > Flavobacterium. The sequence continues at coordinate 15,530 of JAZKGN010000001.1, read as the reverse complement.
TTCGTAATACAATCTGTACAACCAATACTTTTTAGATTTTGGGAATTCGATAAATTCGATGTTATCGGAATAGTCAAAATTAAATTGGGAGGCATCGTGAACCAAAGCATAGATTTTCAGTTCTTTATCTCGGCTGTAAGTGGCTAATTTTTGTAAACAATTGTGCAAGATGGTAAAGATGCCACCTTCGACCATGTTAATTCCTGATATGATTATTGTTTTTTCAGCCAATTAATTTAAATTTACAGCTTAACAAAGGTAATTTATTTATACAAGAATGAAAAGGAATGATTTAGCCGATTTGATTTTTAATGCGATTCTTCTGAAAAAAGAAGAGGTGAAAAATCAGTATACTTTATCAAAAGACGCTATTGGTTATTTTTTTATAGATGATTTGCTTCCGGTTGCTATTGTGAATCAAATCAACACTTTTTTTCCAGAACCAGAAGCTATGGTTTTGAAAAAAAGCCTTCGCGAAGATAAATATGTCGCCGCACAAATGAACCGTTATCCTCCCATTTTAGAAGAAATTATTTATGCTTTTCAAGACAAAAGAATTGTGGATTTAATTTCAGAAATTTGTGAAATAGAAGAAGCATTTGCCGATGAACACTTATATGCTGGCGGACTATCAATGATGGGAAATCAGCAGTTTTTGAATCCACATCTCGACAATTCTCACGACAAAGACCGAGAACGCTGGCGAGTTTTGAATTTACTGTATTACGTAACTCCCAATTGGGAAGAAGCCTATGGTGGCAATTTAGAACTTTGGCCCAATGGTTTGAAAGAACCACAAATTACGCTTCACAGCAAGTTCAATCGTTTGGTGGTTATGGTAACGCACAATCGTTCGTTGCACTCGGTTTCACCAGTAAAATACGACGGATTTAGACGCTGTATTTCGAATTATTATTTTTCTAAAAAGCCTATTTTAAATACTGACACTTTTCATGTTACTTCGTTTAGAGGTCGTCCTGAAAATAAAATTACCGATACTGTTTTGCAGCTCGATACTTGGTGTAGAATGATGGTTCGGAAATTTTTCAAAAAGGGAATAAAAGAAAATCCCCATGTGTACAAAAAAGATTAAAACTTGTATCGGATAATGCAATAAATGGCGTGAAAACCGTCTTTCCAATTGATTTTTTTGCCTTCTTCATAGGTTCTTCCATAATAGGAAATTCCAACTTCGTAGATTCTGATTTTCGGAATTTTGGCAATTTTAGCCGTTACTTCTGGTTCAAATCCAAATCGCTTTTCTTTTAGTTTAATCGACTGCAACATGTTGGTATTGAATAATTTGTAGCATGTTTCCATGTCGGTCAAATTCAAATTGGTAAACATGTTCGATAAAAAAGTCAAAAACCGATTTCCAATCGTATGCCAAAAAAACAACACACGATGCGGATTTCCACCCATAAATCGCGAGCCATACACTACATCTGCAAAACCATCCAAAACGGGTTGAATTAAAATGTTGTATTCTTCAGGATTGTACTCTAAATCGGCATCTTGGATAATGGTATAATCGCCAGTTGCTTTTGAAATTCCAGTGTGCAAAGCGGCACCTTTTCCTTTGTTTATTTCGTGACTAAAAAACAGAATGTTGATTTCCGAATTTACTCTAATATATTCTTCAATAACTTCTTTTGTATTGTCTGTAGAGCAATCGTTTACAATAATGACTTCTTTTAAAATGCCGTTTGAAAGTGTTACATTTTTAACTTTATTCAACAATAAATGAACCGTTTTCGCTTCGTTGTAAACTGGAATTATAATCGATAACTTTTTCATTTATGGTACACATTCAATTTGAAACACAAAACTACATTTCTAATTTGAAAAAACAAGAAAATGATTAGATTTGTTGAAATATCGAAAATGAAAACATTTTTTTTGAACTTCAAAACGCATTTGTTCCTTTTGCTTATAGCGATGGTTTGGTTGTTGGTTGTGGTTTTTATTTTTCAGATTAATGCCCAAACGTTTACTTTCGGAGATAGTACATCGTATTATTTGGCAGCTGTCGACTTGTATCAGAAAGGTATTTTAAACGACCACCGACCTTTAGTGATTTCGGCTATTAATGGTTTGCCATTGGCTTTTGGTTTTGAAAATTCGGCGATTTACACATGGAGTTTAATCGTTAATTTATCTTGCTGGTTGGCTACTTTGCTGTTGATTTTTACAATTGCAAAACGATATGTAAGTCAGAAATTAGCCTTTCTCGTTTCTGTTTTCTTTATTTTTTGTTTGGGAAATTTATTCATCACCTTTCATTTGCTATCCGAAACTGTTTTTACTTTTTGCTTGCTTTTGGTGTTGTATCTGATTCAAAAACATTTGGAGACGAAGAAAATAAACTTCCTCATTTACGCCACTTCACTATTGATTTTAGCCATAATGATAAAACCGTTGAGCTTGTTATTGGTGATTATAATATTGCTTTTCTTCTATAAAAAAGCAATGAAACTGTTCACAAGCAAACATTCAATAGTGATTTATTTGAGTGGTTGTGTACTTCTTTTTCAACTGTTTACCTTAAAAAAAGAGTTCGGAAATTTTACCGTTAGTTATATCGACGCGTTTACGTATTACAACTATTTAGGCACTCGCGCCGATTGTTTACAACACAACGTTCTATTTGAGCAAGGCAAAAACGAACGCTACGTTTACTTTTCGACCTTGTCTCCATCGCAACAAAAAGAAGTTGCTGCTGCCGATTTTAAACAACAGCTTACCAATAATACGGTCAACTTAGGAAAAGCGTATTTTATCAATTTATGGATAAATGCAACCAAAGGAAGTGCGTCTGTATTTGGATGTGAAAACAAAGCAAATACAAGTTATTTCATTCCTTTTCAGATGCTTTTTAAGTCAATTGCTAAAGTTCAAAATATTGTATTGACAAGCATTGGATTGGCACTTTCATTACTTACTTTAGTACGATGGAAACGAGCAGACCTGTTTTTTAAAATAAGTTCGATTGTGATTTTGTATGTTGTTATTATTTCTGCTATTTCCAGTGATCAAGGCGATCGATTTCATATTGTTTTGTATCCGATAATTTTACTTTTATTGGCTCACTTCTATCAAAAAAAACAAATACATGATTAAATATAAATACCATTTCTTTCTTATTTTAATTGGATTAAGTGTCATTGCGGTTCTAAATGGTCTTATCCATTTTGATGCGCAAAACCTTATTTATCCCGATTCGGAAAGCTATTATGAAGCTGCAAAAAATGTATACGTGTATCACATCGGACACAATTACCGACCAATGATAATGGCAGCGATTAACGGAATTCCGTATCTTTTTGGTTGTTCAGATGCGTTTATTTATGAGTTTAGTTATTATGTCAATCTGTTTTGTTGGTTGGCAACCGCCTTGGTTTTGTTCGAAATTTTGAGAAGCTTTTTGTCGGATAAAATCGCGTTTCTTTTTGCTTTACTTTCCTTCTTTTTTATCGGAACTATTGTATTGATTTATCATTTACTTTCCGAAAATATTTATACATTATTCATCGTTTTGGTATTTTATTTTCTTTTGAAATACTATAAAACAAAGTCATTTTGGTCGTTGTCAATTGCACTTTCTTTATTGACTATAAGCATGTTGGTTCGACCAGGATCGAAATGGTTGGCGGTTTTGTTTTTATTATTTTACAGCAAAGAATTGTTGCGATTTTACAAAACCAACGCTGCTTTATTACTTTATGGAAGTTGGCTTTTGGTTGTGATTCAATGTGCCGGAATTAAATACCAATTCGGTAATTTCACGATTAGTTATATTGATTCGGTAACGTATTATAATTATCTTGGAAATAAGGCAGTTGCGTACAAAAACGGAGCCGAATTTAACATGGCAACCGATCCTAGAACGCATTATATTTTTTCACTACAACCTTCTCAAATTCAAGAAGAAGCCAAAAGAGATTTGTTGCATCAACTGCGAACCAATTCAGAAGGTTTGTTGTTTGCCTATTGTTCGGATGTGTATGACAATACCATTTCGGGAAGTTATCCTTTGACAGAATGTAGAAATATAGAAAACACCAGTTATTTTCCTTTTTGGAAAAACCTCTTGTTTATAATTTCACAATGGCAAAATAGGATTTTTACGATCTTAGGAATACTGTTGGCTACTTTTTATTTCTTCAAAAGCTACAAAAAAGAAACCTTTTTCAGTTTGATAGCGGTTTACATTGGCTACATTATCGGAACATCAGGAATATCATGCAGTCAAGGCGATAGATTTCACCTTGTTGTTTTTCCTTTTGTACTGATTTTATTGGCAAAATGGTTTGCTGATAGGAGGAAAGCCGTTTAAACAGTTCTTTGCACGACTTCAAATATCGAACCGTCTTCACATTTTAAAGTCTTCGATTGGAACTTCATCAACAACGCATAATCGTGTGTAGCCATAATAATGGTTTTGCCATTGGCATTGATGTTTTTCAATACTTCCAATACTTCCACGCTGGTTTGTGGATCTAAATTTCCAGTAGGTTCATCGGCTAAAATTAATTCTGGATCGTTCAATAAAGCTCTTGCAATGGCAACACGTTGTTGTTCGCCACCAGACAATTGATGTGGCATTTTATTGGCAAATCCTTTCATGCCTACTTTATCCAGCACTTCGTCAATTTTGTTTTGCATTTCGGTAGGATCAACCCAACCTGTAGCTTTCAAAACAAACAACATGTTGGCGTTTACATTTCGGTCTGGAAGCAACTGAAAATCTTGGAATACAATTCCGATTTTACGTCTCAAATACGGAATTTGTTTTTCTTCCAACGAAACCAAATCAAAATCTACAATATGACCTTCGCCTTCTGTAAGCGGCAAATCGCCATACAAGGTTTTCATAAAACTACTTTTTCCACTTCCGGTTTTACCAATAATGTAGATGAATTCACCATGATTAACATTAAGATTTACCTGCGAAAGAATGACTTTGTTTTCTTGATAAATCGTAACATTTTTTAAAGACAATACCGTTTGTGACATAAGAAATTTTGTTTATTGGGTAAAAGTAATACTATAACGAATGTTTTCAAAATTAATTTTGATGTAAAATCCTAAATGCCATATTTCTAAAATCATTTATGAAATTGTTAAGAAAAATGTTTATAATAAAAACCAAGTTAACTACGTTATTCCTATATCCTAACCTACTTTTGAAATAGTAAAATATATCAACTATGCGTAAATTTTCTGTCCTGTTTTTTCTGCTTTTTTTGGTAGAAATAGCTCCGGTTTCAGCCCAACAATCGGCTGTTCACACCAATCCATCTACCGAATTTGACAAAGCACTTTTATTGTACAAAGACAAGCAATATTTAGCCGCACAAATTCTTTTTGAAAAGGTAAAAAATACCAATAAGAATCAGGAAACCGAATCCGATTGTGCCTATTATATCGCCAATTGTGCTATTCGTTTGAATCAATCGAATGCCGATCAGATGATGGAAGATTTCGTGGCGAATTATCCAACAAGTACCAAGCAAAATCAAGCTTTTATAGGGGTTGCCGAGTATTATTTCGAAAACGGTCGCTATCCTCAAGCGCTTGAATATTTTGATAAAGTAGACGAAAGTGGACTCACAAATGACGAAATCGAAAAGTACAATTTCCAAAAAGGGTACGCGTATTTTTCTGCCAATAAAAAGAAAGAAGCTACGACGTATTTGACCAAAGTTTCCAATTCGCAAGAATACGGTTCGCAAGCCAAATATTACTTGGGTTTTATGGCCTATGAAGGCGACGATTATAAAGAAGCAACCAAATATTTCGATCAAGTTTCGGGCGAAGAAAAATACAAAGAAAAGCTATCGTACTTTCAAGCGGATATGAATTTTAAATTAGGAAACTTTCAAAAAGCCATCGATTTAGGGATTGCTGCCATGGCAAAATCGAACGCTGCCGAGAAATCAGAACTGAATAAAATCATCGGAGAAAGCTATTTCAACTTAAAACAATACGATAAAGCTTTGCCTTATTTAAAAGAATACAAAGGTAAAAAAGGCAAATGGAACAACACCGATTTTTACCAATTGGGCTATACGTATTACAAGCAAGGTGACTTTGAAAATGCCATTTCACAGTTCAATAAAATTATTGATGGAAAAGATTTCGTTGCTCAAAATGGCTACTATCATTTAGGTGAAAGCTATTTAAAAACCGATAGAAAACAACAGGCATTGAACGCGTTTAAAAACGCTTCGGAAATGGATTTTGATAAAAAAATTCAGGAAGATGCGCATTTAAATTATGCCAAATTGAGTTATGAAATTGGAAATTCCTTCCAAAGTGTTCCCGATGTTTTGTCGACTTTCCTTGCAAAATATCCTTCGTCACCAAGCAAAGACGAGATAGAAGGGCTGTTGATCAATTCGTACATCACCTCAAAAAATTACAAAGAAGCGTTGGCTTTGTTGGAGAAAAATAAAAATCCGAAGTTCAAAGCTGCCTATCAAAAAGTGACTTTTTATCGCGGATTGGAATTGTATACCGATGGCGATTATCAAGAAGCCTTAAAAATGTTCAAGAAATCGATTGCTGAACAAAAAGACCAAAAATTTACCGCTCGTGCTACGTTTTGGAAAGGCGAAACTGAATACGTTTTGGATAGCTTTAACGACGCGTTGTTGAGTTTCAAACAATTTGATGGTTATGCTGAAGCGAAAAGCACTCCAGAATACAAGAACATCAATTACAATATCGCGTATGCGTATTTCAAACAAAAAGAATACGAGCAAGCTGGAAATCACTTTCAAAGTTATATCGATACAGCGAAAGACGATAAAATTCGTTTGAACGATGCGTATTTGCGATTGGGAGATAGCCGTTTTGTAACGTCCAAATATTGGCCAGCAATGGATGCGTACAACAAAGCGATTGAATTGAAAAGTGTCGATGCTGATTACGCGGCATTTCAAAAAGCCATCAGCTACGGATTTGTGCAGAAAAACGATAAAAAAATTGAAGATTTTAATAAATTCTTGCAAACGTTCAAAACGTCACAATACCGTGATGACGCGTTGTTTGAGTTGGGAAATACGTACGTTGCCGAAAACAAAGCCGATATGGCGATTAAAACCTACGACCAATTGTTGAGTGAATTCAGAAATGGTTCGTATGCTTCTAAAGCAATTCTACGTCAAGGATTGGTGTATTATAACGGAAATAAAGACAACGATGCAATTACCAAATTTAAAAAAGTAGCTGCCGAATATCCTAGAACTCCCGAAGCGTTAGAAGCGGTTGCTACTGCGCGTTTGATTTATTTGGATAACGGAAAAGTTGATGAATACGCATCATGGGTACGAACATTAGATTTTGTTGAAGTTACCGATGCTGAGTTGGATAACGACACGTATGAAGCAGCCGAAAAACAGTATTTGCAAAACAATACCAAGCAAGCCATTTCAGCTTTGAGTGGTTATGTGTCTAAATTCCCAAAAGGAATTCACGCCTTGAAAGCCAATTTTTATTTGGCACAATTGTATTTTGCTGATAAGTTGGAAGCCAATGCAATTCCGAATTACGAGTACGTAACTAGTCAACCAAAGAATGAATTTACTGAACAATCGTTAGCGCGTTTGGCAGAAATCCATTTGAAGAAAGACGATTATACCAAAGCTATTCCGGTATTAAAACGTTTGGAAAGTGAAGCCGATTTTCCTCAAAACATCACTTTTGCACAAGCCAATTTGATGCGAGCGTATTACGATCAGAAGGATTATCCTAATGCGGTGATTTACGCCGATAAAGTGTTGGCGAATCCAAAAACAGATGATAAGATAAAAAGTGATGCTCAAATTATGGTAGCGCGTTCTGCTATCAAAGCAAATGACGAACCGAAAGCAAGAATAGCTTACGCTAATTTATTAAAAATTGCGAAAGGTGAATTGGCTGCTGAAGCCTTGTTTTATGACGCGTATTTTAAAAATAAGGATGGCAAATATGACGATTCCAATAAAGCAGTTCAAAAGCTAACCAAAGATTATTCGGGTTATAAATATTTTGGAGCCAAAGGTTTGGTGGTAATGGCAAAAAATTACTATCAATTAAAAGACAGTTTTAGTGCGACTTCAATTTTAGAAAGTGTGGTTAAAAACTTTACCGATTTTCCAGATGTAGTGACGGAAGCCCAAACCGAACTCAATACGATCAAAGCAGAAGAATCTAAAACCAATTCATCCATCACGAAATAATTTCTCTGAGTAGCTCTGTGCAACTCTGTGTAATAGAAAAACAAAAACTATGAAATTCAAATCGCAATATAAAATACTAGCACTACTTCTTTTAGCAACGCAACTAATCGTTGCGCAAAAGCGAGACGAAAACATCGGAACGGAAGTTGTAAATGTAGTAAAACCCTACACGCCAACCATTTCAGATGCTTTTAAAGTAAAAGAAACCCCATCGTTTGAAGACGAAGAAACGGCCAATAAAGAAAACATCAAATACAATATCTTTTCGTTTCCTGTGGCGTCTACTTTTACGCCATCCAAAGGAAAAGCGGCGGCCGTTGATAAATCGGCTCAAGAGAAATTGTTTGATAACTACTTAACGTTGGGTGCTGGGAATTTCGGCACTGTAAATGCAGAACTTTTTATTACACAAGCCATTAGCAGTTCGGAATATTTTGGGGGAATGTTACGTCACAAATCGTCACAAGGTGGTATAAAAGATGTGGTTTTGGATGATAAATTCTTTGATACTTCATTGGATTTGACCTACGGAAGTAAGTCGCGCAATTTGTCTTGGAACGCCGATTTGGGATATAAAAATCAAACATACAACTGGTACGGATTGAATCCAGTTGTGTATGCTGGATTGATACCTGATGATCAACTTCTTTTTATAGATAACATTAATGAAAAGCAAACCTATCACACCATAAATGTTGGTGGAAGATTGAGTTTGAACGAAAGTATTTTTAAAGATGCTACGATTAAATTCACCCGTTTTTGGGATGCCTTTTCATCTAGTGAAAATCGGTTTTATGCCAAGCCTTCTTTAGCATTTGAAATCAATGAAGAAAAAATCAAAGCCAATTTTATTTTCGACTACATCAATGGTACGTTTGCGAAAGATTATTATGATGTAAGCGGCATTAAATATGGTTATGCCAACATCGGTTTTAATCCAAGTTACCAAATCAATAGAGAGGATTTATCGGTTAATTTAGGCGCTACATTTATGTACAGCGCAGCGTCACAAGGAGGTGAAAGTAAATTTTTATTGTATCCAAGTGTGACGGCTTCCTACAAAGTGGTGGGCGATTTGATGATTGCTTACGCTGGTGCGGAAGGAAATCTAAAGCAAAATTCGTATCATGATTTTGTGCAAGAAAACTTCTTTGTTTCACCTACTTTAGCCATTGCACCAACCGATCAGAAGTTTGATATTTATGTTGGATTGAAAGGAAAATTAGCCAATTCTATCGGATACAACATTCGTGGTTCGTATTTGAATGAAGAAGGAAAGGCGTTGTTTTTAAGCAATAATTTTTCACATTATAATACGAATAAAGAAGGATATGCTTTCGGAAATTCATTTGATGTAGTGTACGACAATATTAAAACGGTTAGCTTTTATGGTGAGCTAAAAGCCGATTTTTCTAAAAATGTTTCTTTCGGAGTGAGCGGAACGTTTAGTACGTTTGCTACTGATATTCAAGAAGAAGCGTGGAATTTACCAAGCATCAACGTAGCAGCCAATTTAGATTTCAACATTACACCAAAATGGTACGCTGGAACCAAAGTGTTTTTTGTAGGCGAACGTAAAGACATCAGTTTTGTGCAAACCGCATTGGCAATTTATCCGCCGACTTACACTACAGAAACAATAACATTGGACAGCTATTTCGATTTGAATGCACATATTGGTTACAAACACAACGAACGATTGACTTTCTTTTTAAAAGGCAGCAATCTAGCTGGTGAAAATTATCAAAGATGGGCGAATTATCCTGTACAAGGAATTCAAGTATTGTTGGGAGGAAATTATAAATTTGATTTTTAAAAGATACTGAGCAACTGAGTTTCTGAGTGCCTGAGTAACTCAGCTGCTCAGTAACTCAGTAACTCAGTAACTCAGCAACTCATGAAAAAACAAATACTCCAGCAACATCAACAACTTCTTCAAGACAAGATAGATGTGTTTAGAGACATGATTTCTAACTTAACCGAAGATGCTCAAAACGATGCCAAAGGTTCGGCTGGAGACAAACACGAAACCACTTTGTCGATGATGCATATTGAGCAAGAAAAACTCAATCACAAACTCAAAGAAATTCTTGATCAAAAAGCCATTCTTGATAAAATTGATGCTACTAAAACGCATACTAAAATTGCCCTAGGAAGCCTCGTTCAAGCCAATGGAATGTTGCTTTTTATAAGTGCTGCTTTGCCTAAGATTATTATTGATGATAAGTCGGTCATAGCTGTTTCACCTCAATCGCCATTAGGTAGTAAATTAATGGGAAATGAAGTGGGATTTGAATTTGAAATAAATACTACGAAATACTTAATTCAACACATCGAATAAAATCCACTTTCCATTTATAATTTCTAACTCAAAATCACTATTTCAATTCGTTTTAGTTTCATTTTAGCTAGTAATTATAATTATTAGTTTTAATATGAAACTAATTTTGCTATTTTAGTTTTAATAATAACTGTAATATTTCATTTTTGCTTCACAATATAAATAAAATGTTTGAAGTATGTGTGGAATAGTATGTGCCTTTGATTTAAAACAAAAAGCAGAAGTGTTACGACCTCAAGTGTTAGAAATGGCTAAAATCATTCGGCACCGTGGTCCGGATTGGAGTGGAATTTACAGCAACGACAAAGCCATTATGGCGCATGAGCGTTTGGCTATTGTTGATCCTGCTTCGGGTAAACAACCGTTATTGAGCGAAGACAAAAAATTGATTTTGGCTGCCAATGGAGAAATCTACAATCACAGAGCCTTGCGCAAACAATTTGAAGGAAAGTACAACTTCCAAACCGAGAGCGATTGCGAAGTTATTTTAGCACTTTACAAAGAAAAAGGCGTCCATTTTATAGATGAAATGAATGGTATTTTTGGGTTTGCCATTTATGATGTTGAAAAGGACGTCTATTTTATTGCTCGCGATCACATGGGAATTATTCCGCTATACATTGGTTGGGATCAAAACGGAACTTTTTATGTTGCTTCCGAATTAAAATCGTTGGAAGGATTTTGTACAAAAATTCAATTGTTTCCTCCAGGTCATTATATGTCGAGTACTGACGGCGAATTTGTGCAATGGTACAAAAGAGAGTGGACCGACTATGATGCGGTAAAAGACAATCAAACGAGTATTGATGAAATAAAAAAAGCATTAGAAGCCGCCGTGCATCGTCAATTGATGAGTGATGTCCCTTATGGCGTCTTGCTTTCAGGAGGTTTGGATTCTTCCATTACTTCAGCTATTGCTAAAAAATACGCTCAAAAACGAATTGAATCGGGCGATGTTGCCGATGCTTGGTATCCACAATTGCATTCTTTTGCAGTTGGTTTGGAAGGTTCACCCGATTTAGCCGCGGCGCAAGTCGTAGCCGATTATATCGGAACCATTCACCACGAAATTAAATTCACCATTCAAGAAGGTTTGGATGCGGTTCGCGACGTAATTTACAACTTAGAAACCTATGATGTAACAACCGTTAGGGCTTCTACACCAATGTATCTAATGGCAAGAGTAATCAAATCAATGGGGATAAAAATGGTGTTGTCTGGCGAAGGTTCTGACGAATTGTTTGGGGGTTACTTGTACTTTCACAAAGCACCAAATGCCAAAGAATTTCACGAAGAAACCGTTCGTAAATTGAGCAAACTCCACATGTACGATTGTTTGCGTGCCAACAAAAGTTTAGCCGCTTGGGGAATCGAAGGTCGTGTTCCGTTTTTAGATAAAGAATTTATGGATGTCGCCATGCGTATCAATCCACAAGACAAAATGATTAATGGCGAACGCATGGAAAAATGGATTCTGCGCAAAGCTTTTGAAGACATGTTGCCAGCGAGTGTAGCCTGGAGACAAAAAGAACAATTCAGCGATGGTGTTGGGTACAGTTGGATTGACACGTTGAAACAAGTAGTTGCCATGGAAGTTTCTGATGAACAATTGGCGAATGCCAAATATAAATTTCCGTTGCAAACGCCAGCTTCAAAAGAAGAGTATTATTACCGTTCTATTTTTAAAGAACATTTCCCAAGTGATGCAGCCGCCTTATGTGTTCCGCAAGAAGCGAGCGTGGCGTGCAGTACAAAAATTGCTTTAGAATGGGACGAAGCATTCAAAAATATGAACGATCCGTCGGGTAGAGCTGTGGCAAATGTCCATGACGATGCCTATATAAAAGTATAAATTATAAAAAAATAAGTCGGGTTTTAATCTGACTTTGTTGTGAAGTTTAGTTTAGTTTGTGTAAAACGTTCATCATTTTGGTGAGCGTTTTTCTTTTAAACATGCTACACCATTTTTGTATATATTTGTGAAAATAACAGCACTATGAAAAAAAATTACGCTTTTAGATTCGCAATACCATTACAATTCGTATTTCTTTTTATAGGTCTGAGTGCTACTACGATGTTCGCTCAGCCATTTACCGATAGTAATTTGCCTATTGTGGTTATTACTACTGATATTGATCCCAATACAAGTCTACCGTTTCCAATTGTTGATGATCCAAGAGTATTGGCTACGATGAAAATTATAAAACATCCTGACGGAACAAGAAACTATTTGACCGACATAAATACCGCAGCTTACTTGAATTATAATGGAAGAATTAGCATTGAAATTAGAGGTTCTACTTCACAAGATTTACCCAAAAAGCCATACGGATTAACGACTTTATTAGCTGATAATGTGAGCAATAATAATGTTAGTTTATTGGGAATGGCAAGTGAAAACGATTGGATTTTAAATTCTTTTGCTTACGACAGGTCGTACATGAGGGATTATATTTCGTATAATTTGTACAATCAAATTGGTAATTATGGCTCCAAAACCAACTATTGTGAAGTAGTGGTAAATGGTGAATATGTGGGTTTGTATATTTTACAAGAAAAACTCAAAGCCGATTCCAACAGAATCAATGTCTTGAAAATTTTAACTACTGATAACACTACAGAAACCGTAACTGGCGGTTACATTACCAAAGCCGATAAAACAACGGGTGGCGATATTGTAGCGTGGCAAATGCCTCCTTTTTACGGACCACAAGTCAATTTTATTCACGATTTGCCAAAAGACACCGAAGTTACTGCGACTCAAAACACCTATATCAACAATCAGTTTACAACCTTGCAAGCAAATGCCACCAATTCGAGTATTGTAAATGGCTATCCAACGGTTATTGATGTGCCTTCATTTGTAGATTTTATGTTGATTAACGAACTGGCTTCCAATGTCGATGCGTACCAATACAGTACGTATTTTCATAAAGACAGAGCGGGAAAATTGCGTGCCGGACCAGTTTGGGATTTGAACTTAACGTACGGAAATGATTTGTCTGGATTCAATCCAAGTCGAAGCGTAACCAACCAATGGCAGTTTTCCAATGTAGATAATGTTGGACCTACATTTTGGACGAATCTGTACCTTAACGGGACTTTTAAATGTTATTTAGCCAAGCGTTGGAATGAACTCATACAAACCGGAAAACCATTAAATCAAACTAACATTAATGCACTACTTGATGCTACGGTTTTGTTGATTGCTGAAGGAGCCGATCGCGATGCGCAAAAATGGTTCAGTTCGACGGCTAATCTAGCTCCGAAAGTACTTGCTATCAAAAACTTTGTTACCGCAAGAATAACTTGGATGACGACGAATTTGGGTTCGTTTACAGCTTGTAATGCTGTTGTTGTCCCTTCTTTAGTTATCTCAAGAATACATTACAATCCACAAGCTTTTGGTGGATTTACAAGCAACGATCAAGAGTTTATCGAAATTACAAACACCGGAACAACAACAGTAAATTTATCTGGAATTTACTTACGCGAATTAGGAGTATCATATCAATTCCCATATAACTCAACCGTTGCTGCTGGACAAAAACTCTATTTAGCAAGCAATGCTACCAATTTTCAAGGAAGATATGGTTTTGCTCCTTTCGGACAATTTGCCCGTAATCTTTCCAACAAATCGCAAAAATTATTGTTGGCTGATGCCTACGGAAATACCATTGATTATGTGGAGTTTTTAGACAATACACCATGGCCAGCTTCGGCTGATGGCACCGGACCTTATTTGCAATTAATCGACAATTCATTCGACAATAGTTTGGCTGCAAGTTGGACGACTTCTACGTCGGCTTTGGGTTTAGGAGAAGTAAATTATATCTCGAATACTACTTTTTATCCCAATCCGACAACTGATCAACTAAATGTTACTTCGGATGAAATACTAACCAAAATCGAAATTTTTGATTATAACGGACGATTATTGAAAGTTTTCCATCCCAACGCTGAAGCAATTCAGTTGTATGTGTCTGATTTTGAAAGTGGTATTTACTTGATTAAGTTCTTCAATCAAGAAAAAGTAAAAGTCGAAAAATTTCTAAAAAAGTAACTTTTTGAGTCCATTATTTGAACTAGAAATTACGGTTTTTAAACGCTTATTTTTTATCCTTCAACTATAAATAATTGTAAATCAATTAAATTCTAAGTCTAGAACTACATAAAAAATTAGCCTTTTTTAATGCTTTTTTTTAAAAATAAAAACAAAATATTTATTAAAGATAAATGTTAATAACTTACTGTGTCAAAACGCTTAAAATCGCTTTAAAATCGCTTATGATTTTATATATTTGCGTGTTATAAAAAATTTATTAGAAAACGAAAGATTTATATGAGCGACGAGATTAAGAAGAATAATTATTCAGCTGATAGTATTCAGGCGTTAGAAGGAATGGAGCACGTAAGAATGCGTCCTTCCATGTACATAGGTGATACAGGTGTAAGAGGATTACACCATTTAGTATATGAAGTTGTCGATAACTCTATCGACGAAGCCATGGGTGGTCATTGTGATACCATTGGCGTTGCCATCAACGAAGATGGATCTATTACTGTTGAAGACAACGGTCGTGGAATTCCAGTCGACATGCACAAAAAAGAAGGCGTTTCTGCTCTAGAAGTAGTTATGACCAAAATTGGTGCTGGTGGTAAATTTGATAAAGATTCGTATAAAGTTTCTGGAGGTTTACACGGAGTTGGAGTTTCTGTGGTAAATGCACTTTCCAATCACATGCGTTCGACTGTTTTCCGTGATGGAAAAATCTACGAACAAGAATATGAAAAAGGAAAATCGCTATACCCAGTAAAACAAATTGGAGAAACCACCAAACGTGGTACCATGCAAACGTTTTATCCAGACGAAACTATTTTTACACAAACTACCGAGTTTTCATATGACACGTTATCGGCTCGTATGCGTGAATTGTCTTTTCTTAACAAAGGAATTACCATTA